>CAJJVE010000127.1:0-5466 GCA_905196265.1 uncultured Collinsella sp.
GCGCCCCACGCCATCTGCCCTCTCGTGCGATAATCCTCCGCAGAAGTCACTAACAGCAGAGGGAGTTTGTGATGAAGGTTCTTTTGGTCAATGGCAGTCCCAAGGCAAACGGCAACACCGCCCGCGCACTCGCCGAGGTCGCCGAGCAGCTCAATGCCGAAGGCATTGATACCGAGGTGTTTCAGCTGGGCGCCAAGCCCATTCGCGACTGCATCGGCTGCGGTCAGTGCGGCAAACTTGGCGGTCGCTGCACCTTTGACGACGACGTGGTGAACGAGCTCATCGCTGCCGCCGAGCAGGCCGACGGTTTTGTCTTTGGCTCGCCCGTCTACTACGCGCACCCCAGCGGCCGCATCCTTTCGGCCCTCGATCGCGCCTTCTATGCAGGCGGGCATGCCTTTGAGCACAAACCCGGCGCCGCAGTCGCCGTCGCCCGTCGCGGCGGCACGTCGACCACCTTCGATGTGCTCAACAAGTACTTCACCATTAAGCAAATGCCCGTGGTTGCTTCCACCTACTGGAACAACGTGTTTGGCCGCGTGCCCGGCGACGCCGATGGGGACGCCGAGGGCCTTGCCACCATGCGAAACATCGGCAAAAACATGGCCTGGCTCCTGCGTTGCATCGAGGCAGGACGGGCCGCCGGTATCAACGCGCCCGAAGCCGATCGCGCAACGACCAACTTCATTCGATAGAGCGGCGGAGCCATGAATATTCAAATCTTCGGGACTAAGAAGTCGTTCGACACCAAGAAAGCGCAGCGTTTCTTCAAAGAACGCCGCATTAAGGTGCAGTTTATTGACCTTAAGGAAAAGGAGATGAGCAAAGGCGAGCTCACGAGCGTGATGCAGGCGGTCGGCGGTATCGACAAACTGCTCAACCCCAAAGCCAAGGACGAGGAGACGCTCGCGCTCATCCAGCACCTCACCCCTAGCCAGCGCTTCGATAAACTGCTCGAGAATCAGCAGGTTCTAGCCGAGCCCATCGTGCGCAACGGCAAAAAGGCCACCGTCGGTTATTGCCCCGATGTGTGGGGAGCCTGGGAGTAGCCTGTGTTATTTGCCGGCGCGTGGGTATAAGAGCAGGCGTTTGGCATAAGATTTAACTGTAAGCCATGTCTAACAAAGGAGGGCACATGCCCAACAAACCCGTGAAGATCATCATGCTTACCGGATACCTCGGTGCCGGCAAGACCACGCTGCTCAACCACATCCTCGCTAACGACGGCGGCATCCGCGCCGCCGTGATCGTCAACGATATCGGCGAGATCAATGTGGACGCCAGCCTTATCGCCGACGGCGGCCTTTCCGAGACCGACGACCTCATCCCGCTCACCAACGGCTGCATCTGCTGCACGCTTTCGGACGACCTTGCTAACCAGCTGCAGGGCATCGCCGATTCGGGCAACTTCGACTACATCATCATCGAGGCTTCGGGCATTTGCGAGCCCATCCCCATCGCCTACACCATCTCGAGCTTCTGCGACGAGGCCAAGGTGGGCGGCGAGCCCAAGCTCGCGCTCGACAACATCGTGGCCGTGGTCGACTGCGCCCGCATGTACGACGAGTTCAACGGCGGCCGCGACCTGCTGGCTGAGGATATCGACGAGGACGACATCGAAAGCCTGCTCATCCAGCAGATCGAGTTTTGCTCCACGCTGATCCTCAACAAGACCGATACCGTGAGCCCTGAGCAGATCGCCGAGCTCAAGGCCATCGTGCGCAGCCTGCAGAAAGACGCCGTGATCGTCGAGGCCCAAAACGGCGAGGTCCCCATGGAGGAGCTGCTCGATACCGACCGCTTCGACTTTATGCGCGCCTACAACTCCGCCGCCTGGATCGAGGCCATGGAGCATCCCGAAGAGCACGACGACCCCGAGGTGCTCGAGTACGACATCGAGACCTTTGTGTACTCGCGCCGCAAGCCGTTTGACCTGCAGAAGTTCACCGATTTTGTTGAGCAGGAGTGGCCCGACGAGGTCATCCGCGTCAAGGGTCCGCTGTGGCAGACCGGCGATCCGGACATGTGCTACATGTTTGAGCAGGCCGGCCACCAGATGCGCCTGATGGAGAACGGCCTGTTTGTCGACTCGGCGCCCGAGGGCGAGAAGCAGAAGATCATCGACGAGAACCCCGAAATCATGCAGATTTGGGACGACGAGACGGGCGACCGCATGACGAGCCTGTGCATCATCGGCCGTCACATGGACAAGGATGCGCTCATCGCCTCCCTCGATGCCTGCCTGACCGACTGGCACCGCGCCTAGGTTTATCCAAGCGGGTATTTTTCCGCCTACGTATAACCGCCAAACCACCACGAAGGTGCCCTTCGTGGTGGTTTTTCGTTCTGAGTCAAGGAGATTCATGTTCAACATTGTGCTGTATGCGCCCGAGATTCCGGCCAATACGGGCAATATCGGCCGCACCTGCGTGGTCACCGGCGTCCGCCTGCATCTGGTGGAGCCGCTGGGGTTTTCGCTCGATGACAAGACGGTACGTCGCGCCGGTCTGGGCTACTGGCAAAACTTGGACGTGACGACCTATGCCGGCTGGGAGGATTTCCTTGCGCGCAACGGCCTCTCCCCTGCCGACGAGCGCCTGCATCTGCTGACCAAAAAGGCACGCCGCACCTATGCGCAGAGTACCTACCGCGATGGAGACTACTTGGTCTTTGGCAGCGAGAGCTCGGGCATTCCCGAGCCACTGCTTGCCGCGGCGCCCGAGCGCTGCGAGCGCATCCCGATGCTGCGCGATTGTGACTCACTCGATAACGCCGAAGCCTGGGAAGCCCACGAGGAATCGCTGGGACATACCGAGGACAGCCACGAGGCCATCCTTCAGCAGGATATCTGCGGCAACTTCGTCAATCCGGACGACTACCGCATCAGTGCACTCAACCTCTCCAACAGCGCCGCCATCGTCCTCTACGAAGCCCTGCGCCAGACAGACTTTCCGAGAATGTGACAAAGGGACTGTCCCTTTGTCACATTCGAGCGCCACGCCGACGGCGCACACGCCTAATTGATGCTCTAGATAGAGAGCCCTCACTTTTAATCAGAATTAACTAAAGTAAAATGAAGTTAAACGGCGGTGTGAAAGGAGAGCCTTGTGGAATATCTCGAGAACCCGTTTACCCCCAGTTTTGGTGAGGTTCCCGCCCATCTCGCTGGCAGACAACAGATTATTCGGGATTTGGACCGTGCCTTCTTGAGCCAGCGCAGGCGCCCAGAATTGACCTCGATCTTCTCAGGCGCGCGTGGAACCGGTAAAACCGCTCTCATGTCGTCGCTCGCGACAAGGGCGGAATCCCACGGCTGGATTGCCGTAAAGACGACCGCGCTCCCGGGAATGCTTGAGGAAATCGAGTTCGGGGCGAAACGTGCCGCAGCCCATCTCATCGACTCGTCCAACCACTTCGAAGTCACCGGTCTCGGAATTGCACCGCTCGGCAGCATCGAGGTCAGTCGCGTTCACGATGCCTCAACCTGGCGTTACCGCATGAGCGACATCATCGACCGGCTCAACGAGGCGGGCACCGGTCTGCTTGTCACGGTTGACGAGGTGGACCCGACACTCGACGAGATGATCCAGCTCGCAGCGACGTATCAGCACTTTGTGACCGATGGGAAACGCGTCGCCCTGCTCATGGCGGGACTTCCCAACAACGTATCGACGCTACTGAACCACAAGACGGTCTCGTTCCTTCGCCGCGCCCAACAATATCATCTGGGTCGCATAGCCGACTATGACGTACGCGAGGCCTTGATTCGCACAATCCAGGAAAACGATCGCCTAGCAGATGCCGAGGGAATCGATAGAGCCGTTCGCTCGATCTCTGGTTTTCCCTTCCTATTGCAACTCGTAGGCTACCGTGCCTGGGATCTCACAAGCGATTCGAAGGAAATCTCGTCACGCGACTTTGACCTGGGAATCAAAATCGCGCGCGACGAGATGGACGACCGAATCCTCGCGGCAACCTATCGGGAACTCACTGCAGAGGACAAGCGATTCCTCATCGCCATGCTCGATGACGAAGAAGAGTCCACCACCGCCGACCTTATCGAGCGCCTTAAGCGTTCGCCGCAGCAGGTCTCCCGCTACCGACGCCGCATGATAGATGCCGGCATCATCGGAGAACGAGGACGAGGGCTCGTCGCATTTGAATTGCCATTCTTCCGCGACTATCTCGCGGCTCAATGCGCGAAATAGGCATCAATGAGGCAAAGAGGCTGTCCCTTTGCCTCATTGTCTATAGATAGCGGCCGGTGATGCTTGCGGGGCAGGCCGCGATGTCGCTCGGCGTGCCGGCGCAGACGATTTGCCCGCCCGCATCGCCACCGCCCGGGCCCATGTCGATCACGTAATCGGCGTTACGGATAAGGTCGAGATCGTGTTCGATCACGATAACTGTGGCGCCCTTGGCAACGAGGCCGTCAAACACGTTCAACAGCACCTGAACATCGAGCGGATGCAGGCCGATCGTGGGCTCGTCAAATACGAATACGGCATCATCCTGCACGCGGCCCATCTCGCTCGCGAGCTTAAGGCGCTGTGCCTCACCGCCCGAAAGCGCCGGTGTGGGCTCGCCAAGCGTGAGATAACCCAGGCCCAGGTCGTGCAAGGTCTGCAAACGCGTCTGAACCTTCTTGAGTCCCAGTGTGGCGTCAATGGCCTCGTCCACACTCATGTCCATGAGCTGCGGCAACGTCAGCAAGCTCCCGTCCCTACCCTCGCGATGGATATGCGAGGCGGCCTCGGCGTAGCGCGAACCACGGCATGCCGGGCAGATGATCTCGACGTCGGGCAAAAACTGCACGTCGAGCGATATCGATCCCGTGCCGTCACACGTAGGGCAGCGCAAGGCGCCGGTGTTGTAGCTAAAGGCGCCCGCCTTGTAGCCGGCTGCCTTGGCCTCGGGCGTACGGGCGAAGGCGCGGCGCAGCTCATCATGGATGTCGGCATAAGTCGCTACCGTCGAGCGCACGTTGGCGCCGATGGGCGTAGCGTCAATCAGGTTTGCGCGGGCAATACCCTCGGCATCGACCCAACGCACGTGCCCCGGCAGGCGCTCGCCAGCTGCCTGCGCCTTGAGTGCCGGGATGAGCGTCTCGAGCACCAGTGTCGTCTTGCCCGAACCCGAAACGCCCGTTACCGCGACAAGGCGGCCGCGCGGGATATCGACTTCGAGCGGTTTGACGGTATGGATGGCCTCGGTTGCCATGCGGATATGTCCCTGCTCGAACATTTCGTCGTCAGTCACCTGCGGACGCATGCGCTTGGACTCTGTGCACAAAAACGGGGCGATGCGGCTGCCCTGCGATTGTTCGACCTCGTCCACCGTGCCAACGGCAATCACATTACCGCCGCCTGCTCCGGCAACGGGGCCCATCTCGACCAGATAGTCGGCTTCCGCCAGTACGCGCGTGTCGTGGTCGACAACAACCACGGTGTTGCCGTCGCCCACCAG
>CAJJVE010000128.1:0-5456 GCA_905196265.1 uncultured Collinsella sp.
CGGGGCCCTTTTGTTTGCCGCATCCGACCGTTGGTCCGGTGTGATTTGCTCAGGAATGCACCTGGAGGATGCTGAAGGCCCGTTTTCAGCCATGCGGCAATGGGTCCCATGGGGTGCGCCGTGCATTTTTTGGAGTATTCTGCAGATCGAGTTGCCTGCATACGATTCGACGTCGCCAGCGGTGGCCTTCGGATATCCCTAGCGAGCGTTTTGAGTCAGACTTTTCCGTTTTCCGGTGCAAAGGTGTGTCATTCTCGTTATAGCGGAACCCAAAATGATGCAGCGCCCTACAGTTTTGCCCGCTCGCGGCGGTGTTGGCACGAGCGCGTTGCAGAATACTCCGTTTTTTGCACGGTCCGGGATGGGGTACCTCAGGAGAACACAGCGGTATCACGTAAATATATGCAATCTGTAACGGAAATTATGCAAATCGATGAGGCAGACAGCATAGTTTAGCGCAAAGGGGTCAGGTTAATCTGCACCAGGTTGGTGGAAACAAACCTGACCCCTTTGCGCTAAACCGGGGTGTCCCCGCGCGCCGTATACTCTGTCTAAGCATGCGGGCGGCTTGGTGTGTTACCAAGCGTAGGGGAGGATGTTCGATGAGCATGTTCGAAATTGTGTTTAGTCCGACGGGCGGAACGGAGAAAGTGTCTGGTCTTGTGACCGGGGCGCTGGATGGGAATATCGTTACCGTCGATCTGACCGATAGCGGGTTGGATTTCCACGGGGTCTCGATGGCGAAGGGCGACGTTGCGGTTATCTCCGTCCCATCATATGCTGGCAGGGTTCCAGCTGTGGCGGTTGAGCGACTGGGAATGGTGCGTGGCAACGGAGCTCGGGCTGTTTTGGTTTGTGTTTACGGGGGACGCGCGTTTGAGGATACGCTTATTGAGCTGGAAGACGTTGCGAAGCGTGCCGGATTTAGGGTGGTTGCAGCGGTTTCTGCCATTGCCGAGCATTCCGTTGCTCGTCAGTTTGCTGCTGGGCGACCGGATGCGCAGGATGTGGCGCAACTTTCAGAGTTTGCGCAGCGAATCCGGCAAAAGCTACTGGACGGGGCTGCGTCCGAGCCCTCTATTCCCGGCAATCGTCCTTATAAGCAAGCTGGAGGCCACAGTATGGTGCCCCATGCAACGGAGGATTGCGTCTCCTGCGGTGCTTGCGCTGCGTTGTGCCCTGTTCGAGCTATCGACAAGGACGATCCAAGGCAGGTGGATGGCGAGGCGTGCATCTCCTGCATGCGTTGCGTCTCCGTATGCTCGCAGAATGCTCGCAAACTTGACCCTAACAAACTTGCCGCCGTTACCCAGATGCTGAGCAAGGTTTGCGTTGTGCGGAAGGAATGCGAGCTCTTCATCTAGCGCAAGTGAGATTGGTGCAAACAAACCTGGCCCTTTTGCACCAAAAACGATCCGTTTTCCTCCGTTCCCAAGGGATCATGTGATCCGAAGGGGACGGAGGAAAACGGAACAAAAAGGAAAAAATAGTAAGGCGCTCTTTTTCACATTGAATATTGCAATTTGGTAACGCGTTTTATCAAATATGGCATTTATCTGCGGTAATGTCCTTTTTCACCGCTGAGGGTCGCATTTTATACCGCCTGCCGAACCGTGTGGAGGCCTAACAACTTTTTAGGTCAGTGTTGTGCGTGTAGCAACTTCGCCCGGCCTCGCCTCCGGGCTGCCGCATGAGAGGGGATCTTATGGCACGACTGCACGTAATGGAACGCAGCCACGCTCAGGCCGTCATGGACGACCTGCATGATGCGCTCGGACGCCGTCTGGCGGTGAGCTCGCTCGCCCCGTGTCCCGTTGAGTTTACGGCAGCGCTCGTCAACCTGTGCTCCACCCAGAGCTGCGGCAAGTGCACGCCCTGTCGCGTGGGCCTGAGCGCGCTGAGCGACCTGCTCGCCGATGTGCTCGAGGGCCGCGCCGACGAGTCCACGCTCAATTTGATTGAGCGCACGGCCCGCACCATCTACCTTTCGAGCGACTGCGCTATCGGCTACGAGGCCGGCGCCATGGCACTCACGGCCATTCGCGGCTTCCGCGACGATTTTGAGCACCACATTCGCGAGCACTCCTGCGGCTTTGACCGCGAGGCCCGCGTCCCGTGCGTCTCGGGCTGCCCGGCGCACGTCGACATTCCCGGTTACATTTCGCTCGTCGAGGCCGGCCGCTATGCCGATGCCGTCAAGGTCATCCGCAAGAATAATCCGCTGCCGCTCGTTTGCGGCCTGGTGTGCGAGCATCCCTGCGAGATGCACTGCCGTCGCGGCATGGTCGACGATCCCATGAATATCCTCGCCCTCAAGCGTTTTGCCGTTGAGCACAGCGACCTCAACGATTACAAGCCCAGCGTGGCCGACAATACCGGCAAGCGCATCGCCGTGATTGGCGGCGGTCCGGCCGGCCTTTCCTGCGCCTACTACCTGGCCGTGATGGGCCATAAGGTGACCATCTTTGAGCAGCGCCTCCACCTGGGCGGCATGCTGCGCTATGGCATTCCCAGCTACCGTCTGCCGCGCGAGCGCCTGCAGGCCGAGATCGACTGGATCTTGAGCGCCGGCATCGATGTGGAACTCGACCACTCCGTCAACGGCGAGGAGCTTGCCCGCCTGCGCGACGAGTTCGATGCCGTCTACCTGGCCATTGGCGCCCACAGCGATAAGAAGCTCGGCCTTCCGGGCGAAGAGGCGCCCGGCGTGGAATCGGCCGTCAAGATGCTGCGCGCCATCGGCGACGACGCGCTGCCCGACCTGAGCGGCCAGCGCGTGTGCGTCATCGGCGGCGGTAACGTGGCCATGGACGTGGCACGCTCTGCCGTGCGCTGCGGTGCCGAAAAGGTGAGCATCGTCCATCGCCGCCGCATCTGCGACATGACGGCCCAGGATGCCGAGATTGCCGGCGCCCAGGCCGAGGGCTGCGAGGTTTTGGAACTCACCGCACCGCTCGCTATCGAGACGGGCGAGGAGGGTCACGTGAGCGGCCTGCGCGTGCAGCCGCAGATTATCGGCGAGCCCCGTCGTGGGCGTCCGGCCCCGCGTGCCGCCGCCACGCCCGAGCGCGTCATTCCCTGCGAGCGCGTGTTTGTGGCCATTGGCCAGGACATCGATTCCAAGCCGTTTGAGGACATGGGCATCGCCTGTAAGTGGGGCTGCGTGGTCACCGATTCGGATGGCGCCGTGCCTAACTTCGATGGCCTCTTTAGCGGCGGCGACTGCCAGACCGGTCCCGCCACCGTCATCCGGGCCATCAATGCCGGCCGCGTTGCTTCGGCAAACATCGACCGCTACCTGGGCTTTGACCACAAGATTAAGCTCGACGTTGAGCTGCCGACCGTGCAGTTTAAGGGCAAGCACGAGTGCGGCCGCTGCGAGCTGGGCGAGCGCGAGGCCGGCGAGCGCATCCACGATTGGAATCTGGTCGAGCAGGGCCTTACCGAGGAGGAGGCACGCCAGGAGGCGAGCCGCTGCCTGCGTTGCGACCACTTTGGCTTTGGTGCGTTCCGCGGAGGGAGGAACCTGGAATGGTAGAGCCCAACAAAACCACTGTCAGCGACAACACCGAAAGCGGAGCACTCAACATGGTTAAGCTCACTATCGATAATTGCGAGGTCGTGGTGCCCGAGCACACCACGATCCTGGATGCGGCCAAGTCCGTCGGCATCCAGATTCCCACCCTGTGCTACCTGCGCGATCTAAACGAGATCGGCGGTTGCCGCGTGTGCGTGGTCGAGGTCGAGGGCTGCGACCAGCTGGTTGCCGCCTGCAACAACTACGTGCTCGACGGCATGGTAGTCCGCACCAACAGCCCCAAGGCCCGCGAGGCGCGTCGCACCAACGTGCAGCTGCTGCTGTCCCAGCACGACTCGCGCTGTACGAGTTGCGTGCGCAGTGGTAACTGCAACCTGCAGACCATCGCCAACGACCTGGGCATCTTCTATCTGCCGTACGAGCAGCACCTGGCGCGCGAGGGCTGGGACTTCGATTTCCCCATCATCCGCGATAACGACAAGTGCATCAAATGCATGCGCTGCATCAAGGTGTGCGAGAGCGTGCAGGGCCTAGGGATTTGGGACCTGACCAACCGCGCCACGCATACCGCCGTGGGCACCCGCGGGCGTGCGCCGATCGGCAAGACCGATTGCGTCGCGTGCGGTCAGTGCATCACGCATTGCCCGACGGGCGCCCTGCGCGAGCGTGACGATACCGAGACCGTGTTCGATGCTCTCGCCGATCCCGATAAGATCGTGCTGGTGCAGATTGCGCCGGCCGTGCGTAGCGCCTGGGGAGAGGAACTCGGCATATCTCGCGAGGAGGCCACCGTTGAGCGCTTGGCCTGCGCACTGCGCCGCGTTGGCTTTGAGTACGTGTTCGACACCGACTTCTCGGCTGACCTCACCATTATGGAGGAGGGCTCCGAGCTGCTCGAGCGCCTGGGTAAGGCCGCCAAGGGCGAGGGCGACAGCCGCGGCTGGCCCATGTTTACGAGCTGCTGCCCGGGCTGGGTGCGCTTTGTGAAGGCGCGTTACCCCGAGTTTGTCGACAGCCTGTCTACGTCAAAGTCGCCGCAGCAGATGTTTGGCGCCATCGCCAAGACCTACTACGCCAAGGTGCTGGGCGTGGAGCCCGAGCGTCTGTTTGTGGTGTCCGTGATGCCGTGCACGGCCAAGAAGGCCGAGTGCGCGCTGCCGAGCATGGTGGGCGAGGACGGCACGCCCGATGTGGACGTTGCGCTGACGGTGCGCGAGATGGTGCGCATGATCCGCGCGAACCACGTGAGCGTGGACACGCTGGTTGAGGAGCCGCTCGACACGCCGCTGGGCTTTGGCACGGGCGCGGGTGTGATCTTTGGCGCCACGGGCGGTGTGATGGAGGCTGCCGTGCGCTCGGCCTATTACCTGGTGACGGGCAAGAACCCCGACGCCGATTTCTTTACCGACGTGCGCGGACTTGACGGCTGGAAGGAGGCCGTGGCCGATATCGATGGCACCAAGGTGCGCGTCGCCGTGGCACACGGGCTGGGCAACGCCGCCCGCCTGCTCGACGCGATTCGCGACGGCCGCGTGAGCTATGACTTCGTTGAGGTCATGGCGTGCCCGGGCGGCTGCGTCGGTGGCGGCGGTCAGTCCATCCACGACGGCTGCGAGCTGGCAGCCGAGCGCGGTCAGGTGCTGTGGGGCCTGGATGCCGCTGCGGACATTCGCTTCTCGCATGAGAATCCCGATGTCCAGGCGTGCTACCGCGAGTTCTTGGGCGAGCCGCTCTCGCCGCTGGCCGAGGATCTGCTGCATACCGACCATCACGCATGGACGATGCCTAACGAGGGGACGTGCTAGCGATGCGCGCGTTTGATGTTGAGATGTCGCGCCGGGGGTTTGCCTCGGCGCTCGCCGCGGGCGCCCTGTCGCTTGCGCTCGCGGGCTGTGGCGGCGGGGCTGCCGGGGCCGGG
>CAJJVE010000129.1:0-5431 GCA_905196265.1 uncultured Collinsella sp.
GGGAGATGGCCTTCTTGATCTGATCCTCGGGGATGCCGGTGCCACCGTGCAGGACGAGGGGCAGGTCGCCGGTCTGAGCCTTGATCTCGCCCAGGCGCTCGAAGGAAAGGCCAGCCCAGTCGGCAGGGTACACGCCGTGGATGTTGCCGATACCGCAGGCGAGGAAGTCGACGCCCAGGTCAGCAATCTGCTTGCACTCAGCAGGATCAGCGAGCTCGCCGCTGGAGGTCACGCCGTCCTCGGTGCCGCCGATGCCGCCGACCTCGGCCTCGATGGACATGCCCTTGGAGTGGGCAAGCTCAACGAGCTCCTTGGTGCGGTCGAGGTTAAGCTGGAAGGTCTCCTCGTGAGAGCCGTCATACATGATGGACGTGAAGCCGGCCTCGATGCACTTGAAGCAGTCCTCGTAAGAACCGTGATCGAGGTGAAGGGCGACGGGAACGGTAACGCCCGTGGCCTCGACGGCAGCCTTGACCATGTCGGCGCAGACCTTGAAACCGCCCATCCACTTAGCGGCACCAGCGGTGCACTGAAGGATCAGCGGAGACTTGGCCTCCTCGGCGGCCTGGAGAATAGCCAGGGTCCACTCGAGGTTGTTGGTGTTGAAGGCACCGAGACCGTACTTGCCGGCCTCGGCCTTCTTGAGCATGTCTGCTGCGTTGACGAGCATAAAGAAACCTCCTGTAAGGTTGCTCCGATAACGTCTGAGATTTTACCACGACATACCCGAGCATAAACGTTCGTTTGTTCACGAATACCATCCGATTGGACAAATTTTGACCGTTTGCCCCACAGAATCGACCCACTGGGGAAAATAGCTTGACGATTGAGCGGTCCTCGTGGTTCGAAAGACGGCTTCGAGCCTACATCTGCATAAACGGGTTCTGCATAAGTTCGCGCGCCATCGTGGTCGAATCGCCATGGCCCGTCAAGCAAACGGTATCGGGCGGAAGCGTCTTGGCAAGTTTGGAGAGCGAGCGCATAATCGCCGCCTCGTCACCGCCGGAAAGATCGGTACGACCGTGGCTGCCCGGGAAAAGCGTGTCGCCCACAAAGGCGATGTTCCCCTGCTCGGTCGCGGCGAACAGGACGATGCCGCCCGGCGTATGCCCCGGCGTCTCGATCACCTGCAGGCAGACGTCGCCCACCTCGATTGTATCGCCCTCGGCAAGCAAACGCGTCGGCTCACCCGGATCGGGCGTCTCGATACCCCACATGACACGCTGCTCCTCGATATTTGCGCGAGGTACCGTCACGTCCTTAGCGCACAACTCATATAGTGCACTGTCGCCAACGACAGCTCGAACCCCGGCAACCCCGCCAACATGGTCGTCATGACCGTGCGTGCAGACAGAGCCGAGTACGCGCACCTCGGGATGCGCGGTGCGGATATGCTCCACAAGACGCTCGCCCTCCCATGCCGGATCGACGATTAAGCACTCGTCATTCGAAATCACGGCGTAACTGTTGGTCTGAATCGGGCCGTTAACGAGTGCCTCAATCGAAGCCGCACCTCGGGGTGTCAGGTCCAAAGTCATATCGTCCATGCGCATGCCCTCCTTCTAAAATACGTTCGAGGCACCAAACGATGCCTCGAACGTAACCAATATCTATGATGCTGAGAGGCTCTCGCACCTACACACGGCGCTTGAGCTGAGCTCCGCCTTCGCCGGGCATAAGACGGCGAGCGTCGTAGACCGAATCGACACTGCTGATGGAAGCCAGCAGCGGATCCAGGCCGCTCGCATCCGAAATCTCGACCATAAAGCGCAGGGTCGCAATACCCTCGCGGTTGGTCGAGGTGGCGGCGGAAAGGATATTGCCGCCTGCATCGCCAATGGCAATGGTGACGTCCTTGAGCAGGCCCATGCGGTCCAGGCACTCGACCACGATCTCGACCTGGAAGAGAGTGTCGGCAGCACCATCCCACTCTACGTCAATCATGCGCTCGGGGTGCTCCATGAGGCCCTTGACGTTGGGGCAGTTGGCGCGATGCACCGAGACACCTCGGCCACGCGTGATGAAGCCGACGATATCGTCGCCCGTCACGGGGTTGCAGCAATGAGCCAGACGGACCAGCAGGCCACTGTTGCTCTCGCCCTTAACGATAATGCCGTTACTTGCGCTCTTGCCACGCTTTTGCGGCTTGCGGTTGGAGCCGCGGGCCGGCTGTTTCACGACCTCGGCGATAGCCTCGGCCTTGGTGAGCTGTTCCTCGGGCTTGGGGTCCAAGATTTGCTCGACCTTATTACCCACAGCGCGCGGGGCAACCTTGCCGGCGCCGACGGCGGCAAACAGGTCCTCGAGCTGCTTGAAGTTAAACTGCTCCGCCACGGCGTTGAGCGCACGCGTGGAGCGCGGCGTGGAGATGCCATACCCGCGCTTGCGCAGGTCCTTGGCCAGCATATCGCGGCCGGCGGCAGCGTCGTCGTCCTTAGTCGCGGCGGCAAAGTAGCGACGGATCTTGGACTTGGCCGAAGGCGTCTTGACGATCTTGAGCCAATCACGCGACGGTTTGGAACTCTTGTTAGTCAGGATTTCAACGCGGTCGCCCGTCTTGATCTCGTGCGTGAGCGGGGCCACAGCACCGTTGATCTTAGCGCCGACGCAGTGGTTTCCCACCTCGGTGTGAACGGCATAGGCAAAGTCGAGCGGCGTGGAGCCGGCACGAAGCGCCATGACCTCGCCCTTGGGCGTAAAGACGAAGATCTCCTGATCGAAGAGGTCGACCTTCAGCGAATGCAGGTATTCCTTGGCGTCGGTGATCTCATCAGACGCAGCCCAATCGAGCGAATGCTTGAGCCAGTTGATCTGGTCGTCCAAACGTTGAGCGTCATTGGTCTTGGAAGCAGACGATCCGCCCGACTTCTTATATAGCCAGTGGGCGGCAATGCCGTACTCGGCCTGCTCATGCATCTCATAGGTTCGAATCTGAATCTCGAGCGGGCGGGCCGTGGGGCCGATAACCGTCGTATGGAGCGACTGGTAGTTATTGACCTTGGGCATGGCGATATAGTCTTTAAAGCGACCGGGCATGGGGTGCCACAGCGTATGCACTGCGCCGAGCGTGGAGTAGCAATCGCGCACCGAATGGGTAATAACGCGCAGCGCCACCAAATCGTAGATCTCGGAGAATTCCTTGCCCTTGCGCTTCATCTTTTGGTAGATGGACCAATAGTGCTTGGAGCGGCCGTTGATCTGGAAGCCCTCCAGGCCAATGCGGTTGAGCTCGTCGGTGAGCGTCTTGATGGTCTCGGCCAGATAGCGCTCGCGAACCTCGCGCGACTCAGCCACCATGCGCGCGATGCGCTGGTAGGCGTCGGGCTCAAGGTAGAAGAAGGACAGGTCCTCGAGCTCCCATTTAATGGAGCTCATGCCCAGACGGTCGGCCAGAGGCGCATACACGTCCATGGTCTCGCGAGCCTTAAACAGGCGACGGTCCTCACGCAGGGCTGCAAGGGTGCGCATGTTGTGCAGACGGTCGGCAAGCTTAACGATGATGACGCGAATGTCCTTGGACATGGCAAGGAACATCTTGCGCAGCGTGAGCGCCTGCTTCTCGTCCATGCTGTCGACTTCGATGTTGGTGAGCTTGGTCACGCCATCGACGAGCTCGGCCACCGTATCGCCAAACAGGCCGGAAACATCGGCAAGCGAAGTCTCGGTATCCTCGACGGTATCGTGCAGCAGCGCGGCGCACACCACGTCACAGTCCATCTTGAGATCGGCCAGAATTATGGCCACCTCGACGGGATGGTTGATGTACATCTCACCCGAGCGCCGCTTTTGGTTGCAATGCTTCTCGGCAGCAAAGCAGTAGGCCTGCTCAACCTTAGAAAAGTCGTCCTCATTCATATATTTGAGGCACAGACGCTCCAGCTTGTCGTAGCTGTCCGCCATAATCTCGGGCGGCAGCTCATCGGCATGCTTATAGTGCTCCATCTCCGAAAACGGCTGGAGGGTGGAATCATGGGCGGTACGGGCTGCGGCATCCATCGAGGTCCCCTTCCCCTAGGCCCGCGGTACGATCGGGCGGTTAACTTTGGCTAGCATATCAGAAGCGCACGAATCGAGCGCCCAACTCCGGAAAGCCGAGAACTCCATGCGCGAGCGCAAGCCCTCCAAATAGCGAATTGACCTGCTCAATTGCACGCGGCCGGGGTTTTCGGCCATCGCGATGCGACGGGTGTCGTCAAACCCCGAAACGCGACAGAAACCAAGCTCTTCGAAGATTCCTAGGCCGCTTTCCACCGAGCGCTCGTCGACCGGCGTGCGCGCGTCAATTGCAAGGCACATCTGCGCGATGTCGATATCGCTTGCGCAGAATGAATCATCCCCGGTCTTGCCGCGGTTGGAGCGCCACATGGTCTGCAGCGCGCGATAGAGTGTGACGAGCTCGTCGCGCTCGGGTGCGTAGCAGTCGAGCAGGCGCTCGTTAATGCGGGCGTCGCGCGACGAATAGAGCAGATGGATCACGGCGGGCTGGCCATCGCGACCGGCGCGGCCGCTCATCTGGTTAAACTCAATGCCGCCAAACGGCATGTGATAGAGCACGACATGGCGGATATCGGGCAGGTTGACGCCCTCGCCAAAGGCAGATGTCGAGACGATGCAGCTGAGGCTGCCGTCTCGGAATGCTTCCTCCACGCGACGGCGATCGGAACGCGCAAGCCCCGCGTTATAGAACGCGATATGGGTTGCGCAATCGGGCACACGCTTGCGCAACGTCTTGGCGAGCGCCACGGACTGGTCGCGCGAATTGACGTAGATGACGGTCTTTTCCCCCGTCGCCACAATCGACACCAAACGGTTCTCGCGACTTGCAAGATCGCGGTCGTCCTCGAGCTGCAGGTTCTCGCGCACCGTCTCGTCGACCACCGTGCGAGTGATCGGCAACATGCGGGCAAGCTCGGCCACGACCGGAGCCGTCGCGGTGGCCGTCGCAGCCATAACGACCGGGTCGCCCAGGGCTTTGAGGATATCGGGCATGTCGAGATAGGCGCTGCGGTCGCCGCCCTTGGCAAGGCCGGCGTGGTGCGCCTCATCGATAACGACAAAGCCGATGCGGCCCGAACGCGCGAAGCGGTCACGGTGGATAGACAGGAACTCGGGCGTCGTGAGCACGATACCGGTGCGGCCCGAAGCTAGACCGGCGAACACGTCATCGCGTGCGGTCTCCACGGTCTCGCCGGTCAGCACGCCAACGCCAATGCCAAGCGCTGCCATCGTCGACGAGAGGTGATAGGCCTGGTCGGCAACGAGCGCACGCAGCGGATAGACAAAGATGCTCGCACGCCCGCGAAGGACCGCCTCGCGCGCGGCATGCACATGGAAGATGAGCGACTTGCCGCGCCCCGTTCCCATAACGGCCAGAACACTTTGGTGATCGGCCAGGGCATCGAGCGCCTCGACCTGCGCGCGGTGCGGCTGG
>CAJJVE010000130.1:0-5418 GCA_905196265.1 uncultured Collinsella sp.
CGGCCTGTCCGAGAAGCCGGTAAGCTTTAGCCCCAAGGCATACGACACGCGCGTGACCGGCAAGGACAAGGACGGCAACGAGGTGCGTGCCTGCGACGACAAGCGCGTTATCGACCCGGCCCTTAAGGAGAGCGCCCTTTTGACCGGCGTCTTCAACCGCCTGGCCCGTAGTTGCTTCTACGGTGTCGCCGTCAAGGAAGGCGACGAGAGCCCCTATCGCAACGGCTGCATCCCCGCCGGTGCCGCCTCCGCCACCGTGGTCGAAGCCGCCGAGCAGGCAGCTCTTGCCTTTGAGCAGGCCATGTACAAGTTCGAGACGCACCGCGCGCTCGCCGTGTGCGACGACTACCTGCGTGCCGCCAACAAGCGCTGGAGCGACGCCTCCAAGGCCGCCAACAAGCTCGAGGGCAACGAGGCAAACGCCGCCATGACGCAGGCCCTGGTCGACGCCTTTACCGAGCTGCGCGTGGCGACCGTGCTCATGCACGGCATCGTCCCGGCCGGCTGCGAGCTCATCTGCGAGTACTTCGACGTCGACCCGGTCGCTTTCTTTAGCTGGGATAACATCTTTGCCTCCACGGACGAGTTCGTGGAGAGCCTAGGCGAGAAGCCCGGCGAGCACCGCGTGAAGCCGCTGCCCCCGCGCTTCGACTTCTTCAGCAAGCACGAGAGCCAGTACTAGGCCAACGCCAAGGCAGAGTAGTCAATTTGGGACGGGGCTATTTTAGCTACCCCGTCCCAAATTTAACTGCAACGCCTGCCGAAACGGACGGGTAGCTAAAATAGCCCCGTCCCAAATTGACTAGTTTTAATGGAATGGGAAGGAAAGACGGATGTCCAAGCCGCGTCGTCGTAAGCAGAA
The DNA here is from genome assembly GCA_905196265.1 of uncultured Collinsella sp. GTDB lineage: Bacteria > Actinomycetota > Coriobacteriia > Coriobacteriales > Coriobacteriaceae > Collinsella. The sequence continues at coordinate 863 of CAJJVE010000130.1, forward strand.
AAAGCAGGTCAAGGCCGAGCTCAAGCTCAGGCAGTTTGCCGCCACCGAGCTTTCCGACCAGCTTGCCGCCCTTCCCTGCGCCGCCGACCTGCCGCGCTTTATGGTCGACACGGTCGCCGGCGCCTATGCACCCGCCGATGCCCAGCTCATGATCGAGGGCGTCGGCGCCGCGGCCACACGCCCAGTCACACTGCGTGCCAACACGCTCAAGGCGACCGCCGAAGACATCGCCGCCGCACTCGACGAGGCCGGCATCGCGCACCAAACCGTTGCCTGGTACCCGGACGCTTTCATCCTGCCCGAGGCCCAGGTATCCGACCTGTGGGACCTCGACATCTACCGCGACGGCAAGATCTACTTGCAAAGCCTGTCATCCATGATGCCGCCTTTGGTGTTGGGCGCTCAGGCCGGCGAGGACATCCTGGACATGTGCGCGGCCCCCGGTGGCAAGACGACGCAGATTGCCGCCCTCACCCAGGGCCAGGCACACCTCACGGCCTGCGAGATGAGCATTCCCCGCGCCGAGAAGCTCGAAGCCAACCTCCACCGCCAAGGCGCCAAAAACGTGCCCGTCATGCGCATCGACGCACGCGAGCTCGACGAGTTTTTCCGCTTTGACCGCATCCTGCTCGACGCTCCCTGCACCGGCACAGGCACCGTCATCAGCGGCAACGAGAAGAGTCTGCGCGGCCTCACCGAGCAGTTGCTCGGCAAGTGCGCCCGCTCGCAGCGAGCACTTCTGGACCGCGCCATGGGAGCCCTCAAACCGGACGGCACGCTCGTCTATTCGACTTGTTCGATCTTGCCGCAGGAAAACGAGGACGCCCTGCAAGAGGCCCTCGACAAGCACATGGACTGCGAGCTTATCCCCCTCGACGGCACGCCGAGCGAAAGTGAAACGCGCCGTGCTCAGGAAGCTGGCGAAGAGCCGCGCGTCGAGAGCAACGCCCTCACCGAGGCCATCGCCGCCGGCCACGTCTCGGCCATTGCCAACGGCATGCCCGGCACGCTGACCATTCCGCCCAGCCGCGACTTTGAGGGCTTCTATATCGCCCTGATCCGAAAACACAGCTAGCGCACGGATTCAAAACTCAACAAACTATCTCCGTGCGCGCTTGTCCTGCTGGTCACGGTGCTGCTTAAGTGCCTCGCGTTCCTTGCGCTCGGCCCTTTTGCCCTTAATGGCCGTGACCACCAAGTAGATGACTGCGGCGGCAACGATTGCGCCCACACACAGGCCAATCGAGCCCAACATTGCTGTGAATTCCATACCGCGTCACCTCTCTTTTAAACGGGACATTCAAGATAGCACCTCAATACCCGCCACCACAGCTCCTTCACGTTCGCCGGCCCTTCGGTCTAACGGATGGCGCGGCGGGGAAAAATCAAATCGTCAAACGATTTAGCAAGCACAACGCTGTCGGCACCCCGCCGGCCACCATCGCATAGAATCGAGCCCCCATGGATACTCTCAACGATTTGAACGAGCGCGTCGACGCCTTTGTCGGCACCAGTTCCTTCGACGCGCCTGCCGCGACTAACGACCAGGCCCCCATCGATGTTCCCGCCGAGGTTCACGAGGACATCGTCGCCTCGGTCGATTTTTCCGAGGTCGAGCTTGCAGACGAGTTCACCGAGCCCCAGGTAGCCGTGACCCCCAACGGACTGCTCCCCATGGAGCCGCTGCCCATCGACGGGCGCCTGCGCAAGGCGGCCCTCCGCATGCCCGACGAGATCGAGGAGGCCAGCGGCTTTACGCTCTTCGGTCGTCGCATCAAGTCGCTTATCTATACCACCGACGTGGCGGTCATCCGCAACTCCAACGCCGATGCCGTCTTTGCCGTATACCCCTTCACGCCACAGCCTGCCATTACGCAGGCGCTGTTGACCGTCGCCGAGTGCCCAGTCTTTGTAGGCGTGGGTGGCGGAACTACGACCGGTAAGCGCTCCGTACAGATGGCAGCCGTCTCCGAGATGCAGGGCGCGGCGGGCTGCGTGGTCAACTCCCCAGCCACTGCCGAGATGGTCGAGCACATCACCAACATCGCCGACATCCCCGTCATCGCCACGGTCGTACGTTGCGACGATGATGCGCATGCCAAAGTGCGCGCCGGAGCCAAGATTCTCAACATCGCCGCCGGCAAAAACACGCCCCAGGTCCTACATGAACTGCGCGAGCACTATCCCAACCTGCCGCTCATCGCACCGGGCGGCAAAACACCCGAGAGCATCCGCGAGACCATCGCCGCCGGCGCCAACGCCATCATCTGGACACCGCCTTCGGCCCAGCAGCTGCAGACCGACATGATGCAGCGCTACCGCAAGATGAAAGAAGACGCCACGCCCGTCATCTCGCACGACGATGTGCCCATTATCGACCAGGTTGCCGCCGCCGAGGTCAGCCAGGTCGAGAACATGAATCCCGATGTGCCGATTCCCGACGAGGTTATCGAACGCGTCGCTTCGATCCACGATCATATCGAGGAGCGTCGCGCCAACCGTGGACTCAAGCCCTCGCTGCACGGCTTCTTCTTCCGCGGGAAGAAACGCTAACCGTAAGAGCAAGGCCCGCCCCACAAACGTGAGGCGGGCCGTTTTCGTTTGAGCAATCGTGCGCGACGTGATGGGTCAAGTTAATCCACGCGTTTGTCACCCATAAAGAAGAGCGCCACCGTACCAGGTCCGGTGTGCGAACCAATCAGAGCGCCGATATTGTTGATCTCGATCTTGCCTTTGAGCCGCGGAACTTGTTCCTCAATCAGCGCCGCAACGGCCTCGGCATCCTCGCGGCACGCCGAATGGGACAAGATGCACTTACCCGAATAATCCACACCGTCCTGCACGTGTTTCATCATGGTCTTAGCCATCTCGGAAATCGCGCGCTTCTTGGTGCGAATCTTCTCACGTGGCGACAGCCCACCTTCGCAATCGACCGTCATAAGCGGGCAAATCTTAAGCGCCGTGCCGATAATCGCGCTCGCGGCCGAAATGCGACCGCCGCGCAGGTAGCTCGACAGATCGGTCGAGAAGAACCAGTGGTGAAGGTTGAGTTTATGCTCCTCAATCCAAGCGGCCGTCTCGTCAAGCGAAGCGCCGCTATCGCGAACGTCGGCGGCACATTCCGCCAGCAGGCCAAAGCCCGAAGACGCCGCCAACGAATCGATAACGCGCACCTTGCCGCCCTGAGGATAGCGATCCGCGAGCATCTGTGCCGCAACGCAGGCCGATCCATACGTGCCCGAAATACCCGACGACAACGCCAGGTGCAGCACGTCTTTACCCTCGGCAACAAACGACTCCCAAAACTCCTCGTACTCACCCACGCTCACCTGAGACGTCTTGGGCATGGCGCCCGCGGCAATCTTGGCAAAAAACTCGTCCGGCGTAATCGACTGATACAGATCGTCCGTATAGACAACATCGTCGATCTCGTAATGAAAACACACGACAGGGATATTGCGCGACGCAAAGAACTCACGGGTTCGGTCGGCGGCGGATTCACAGGTCAGGACAAAATCACTCATATGAGGCTCCTTAAGTATTGCTGCGCAAATTATCGCACAGCAAGCCTAAATACGATACAAACGTCCACTATTTACCAATTCGAACCATTTGCATTGAATATCTTTATCATGAAAATCCCCATCCCCGCTATGGGCCCATATGGGCAAAATCACTCCCTTCGTCTCCACCCAACCGACACATCAACCTCAACTAAATCGATTTACCAAACCGTTCAGCCGACAATTCAGCCGCCGGCGCAAAATCGAAACAAAGCCGGCGCATACTGATAAACGTTTGACGCTGTTTATCAGTTTTACCAACCATATCGGAAGGTGTTTCATGGTCGCATTCGATCGCAACCCGCAAGACTTTAAGTATCTGCGTCTGCTGTCGAGACAATTTCCCACCGAGCAATCCGCGTTTACCGAGATCATCAATCTCTCGGCCATTCTCAACCTGCCCAAAGGCACCGAGCATTTTATGAGCGACGTGCACGGCGAGTACGAAGCCTTTATGCACATCCTCAACAACTGCTCGGGTGTCGTGCGCGAACATGTCGACGAGATCTTTGGCGACACGCTCTCCTTTGACGAAAAGGGCGAGCTGTGCACGCTCATCTACTACCCGCGCGAGAAGATCGAGCTGGTCCGCAGCCGGCGCGAGGACTCGCCCACCTGGTACAAAACCACGCTCGACCAGCTCATCATGGTTGCCCGCTCGCTTTCGAGCCGCTATACACGCTCCAAGGTGCGTAAGGCCATCCCGCGCGATTACGCCTACATCATTGACGAGCTGCTGCACACGCATCCGGACGAGAACAACTATCGTGTGCGCTATCACGAGCGCATCGTTGAGTCCATCCTAGAGACCGCAAGCGCCGACGACTTTATCGAGTCGCTCGCCTCGCTCATCAAGCGCCTGGCCGTCGACCACCTGCACCTGGTGGGTGATATCTTCGACCGTGGCGGCGGCGCTGCCAAGATTATGGACCGTCTGCTCACCTACCATTCGCTCGACATTCAGTGGGGCAACCACGACCTGCTGTGGATGGG
>CAJJVE010000131.1:0-5323 GCA_905196265.1 uncultured Collinsella sp.
CAAATATGTCCAAAGTGATATCTCTAATGTCTTTAATGAGTATAAAAATCTAAGTGGTAAGAAGGTTCTGTTTACAGGGACCCCATGCCAGATCGCCGCATTTAAGCTGGTGGCAAAACTGCTAAAAGTGAATTCCTCGAATTGGGTTTATGCCGACCTGGTGTGCCACGGCGCCCCCTCTCCGACGGTTTGGGGCGACTATGTGAGGTCTCTTGAAAAAAAGCAGGGATCTCGTTTGGTTTCATATTCTTTCCGTAATAAAGATGCTGGATGGCGTGGCTACCATATTCGAGCGGAGTTTGAAAATGGATCCGTTTTACTGGATGATAGTTCCGAAGCGCGCGGCTTTGCTGTTGTATTTTCTAAGAGTCTCGGGTTGAGGCCGTCGTGCTATCACTGTCCTTATTCTCGCATGCAGCGAGTGGGCGATTTGACGATTGCGGATTACTGGGGAATTGAAAAGGATGATCCTGAGTTTTCTGACAACGTCGGAGTATCCATGGTCTTCGTGAATAGCGAACAGGGTAGAACGCTGCTTACTGACTCAAGCGAGCGCTTAACTCTTAAGGAAGAGACTGAGACTCCTGTTCAAAGGAATCTGCATAATTCCACTGACTATCCGCAGTTTGATTACGATTCATTTTGGACAGCTTCCCGTTTTGGTTATGTCGGTAAATCAGGAAAACTGTATCGCCTTGTTGACAAGGTAAAAACAAAGGTGAGGAGGGCATGAGTTTCACCTATGGGCAAATATAAAAAACTTGGCAAAAATGTCGGTCTAATTACGATCGGGAACTTCGCGTCCAAAATAATGTCATTCTTCATGCTGCCGCTCTATACTGCCGTGTTGTCAACGGCAGAGTACGGTACTGCGGATTTAATGACGACGACAGTTAATCTTCTCTCACCTTTCTTTACGCTTCTGATCAGTGAGGCCGTAATGCGATTTGCCCTAGATCAAGATGTAGATAAGGGGCAAATATTTACCATCGGGCTGATTGTGACATGCGGCGGCTTTATCGCCATGTGCGCTGTTTCCCCGCTTGTTCTTTTGAGTGAGGACATGGCACCGTATCTAGGCTATTTTCTTGCGTACTATTTCTTTACATGCCTTCATCTTCTTGTCTCTCAGTTTGTTAAGGGAATTGAAAACGTTGCGATTTATTCAATTAGTGGCGTGTTCCAAACCATTGTTTTCATTGCATTAAACTTGGTATTTCTTTTAGGTCTACACCTTGGTGTTACAGGCTATATGCTTGCCATGCTGGTGGGCGAGGCCGCTACAAGCGTTTTACTTTGGATCGGTGCTGGCCTTAACGGCTTTTTGGTTAAACCAGCCTCCATTGATAAGAATTTGTTTAGGGATATGCTTCGCTATTCTGTTCCGATGATTCCCAATTCGATTAGTTGGTGGATTAGCAATTCTTCGGACAAATATTTGTTGACGATGTTCGTTGGGGTTGGTGTTACGGGTGTGTACTCTGCCGCTCAGCGTATACCTTCCTTGTTTGCCACCGTTTCAACAATTTTTATGAGTGCATGGCAGATTTCGGCCGTAGAGGATTTCGGTTCTCAAGAATCGAGACGGTTCTACAGCAACATTTATAAACAGTATTCCACGTTTAATTCTCTTGTTGTTGGTGTGCTGATTTGCGGCTGCGAACTTCTGGCAAGCATTCTCTTCTCTAATGACTTTTTTAATGGCTGGGTTCTTGTTCCGGTGCTGTTGATTGCTTTCGAGTTTTCCGCTATGTCTGCATTTTTGGGATCCATTTACACTTCAGCTAAGAGAACCAAGATGTTGTTTGTATCAACAATGTTTGCTGCTGTGCTTAACATTGTTTTGAATGTCATGTTGATACCTTCGTTGGGTGCCATGGGGGCTTCTTTGGCTACTCTCGCTAGCTATGTTTCAATTTGGGCATTGCGTCTTTGGGATACGAGAAAGATTATTCGTCTCGATATTGAGCTTGCATCTGATTTAATTTCATACTTTATCCTTGCTGGAATGTCTATCGTGATGATAGCGCGCGTTTCGCACCGTTTTCTTATTGCACTTTCCCTTCTCATTGTCATGCTATTTGTCAATCGTCGTGTTGTCATGAAATTAACTAAAGCTTGCCTTTCAGTTCTTAGGTCAGCTCTTGGAAAGGCTCATCAATAATGGAAACCCCATATAACTCTAAAGATAAATGCTGCGGGTGCGGTGCGTGTCAGCGGGTTTGCCCAAAAGACGCAATTTCTTTTCGCAAGGATTTGGACGGATTTGTCTATCCGAAAATCGATAGCTCTCTATGCATCGATTGTGGGGCATGCGTTAAGAAATGTGACTTTGGCAAGACTAAGAATTTTCATAATTCCGTGTCGCCAATGGCTCTGGCTTTTGTTAATTCCAATAAGGATGCGTTGCACGGCAGTGCTTCTGGAGGAGCTTTTTCTGCACTTGCAAAACATGTTCTCGATAATGGGGGCGTTGTCTATGGCGCGTCTTGGGGCAAAGGAATGAAGCCTGAACATGCACGTATTGCCGATTGGTCCGATATTTCTAGAGTTCAGGGCTCAAAGTATGTTCAAAGCGACTTAACACCGATTTTATCTAAGTTAAAACAAGACGTATCCGAGGGGTCTGGTGTTCTGTTTTCTGGTACTCCATGTCAGTGTGCTGCTGTAAGGTCTCTGTTTGGACGCAAAACTCCTGATAATTTAATCTGTGTTGAACTCATTTGTCATGGGGTGCCGAGCGCGAAGCTGTTTCTTGATTTCGTTGAATATCTTGAAACCAAGGTGAATGGTGAGATCGTTGACCTTAGGTTCCGCGATAAGAATAGAGGCTGGGGCGCTTTGCTTGCCGTTGATTTTAGGGTTTCTGGCGGCAAAGTAAATACACGATATTTTAAGCCCGAAGAGGTCTACTACTACTACTACTACTTTTATCGAGGAATGTTTTTCAGGGAATCCTGCTACTCCTGTCCCTATGCAAAGAGAGAGAGGTATTCTGATTGGACAATAGGCGATTTATGGGGCGCTGCAAAGTACTGTGAGAATATTGACACTTCTAAGGGCGTTTCGGTAATCATTGCATCAACGGATAAGGGCATTTCGCTTGTAAATGAGCTTAGGAACGATGGGGTAATTAAAGAGGTGCCGATGGATGATGTTGTGCGTGAAAATGGCCAACTCGTGCACCCATCGGCCAAGCCCGATTGCTACAACGAGCTTATGGCTGAGTATCGTTCTCTAGGAGCAGCGGCTTTCGCTTCGAAATTTGAAAAGGATAATTGGAAGTTTGTTTGCAAGGGACGCCTGAAGAGAAGCATTCCGCTCTGGCTAAAGAGGGCCATTCACTCTTTAGGTTCGGGTGTCGATTAAGCTCGCTTATTTGGTTGCTGTCTTCTTAGCTTGGTTGTCGAGGCGGTGGCATTGCATTCGGCCATCTTGATGGCGAGGCCGTCATATTGATGAGTGCGTATCGGACCTGGATATCTGGGGAAACCTGCCAGGTCCGTATAAGTTCATGTCGTTGATGTCGTCTATTGCCCCTAGGTCTGCGATTCGTCTAATCCAAAAGTGCTTGAACGTGCGTGTTTGGGCTGTTTCGATACGAATGTCTGTGGATTTATAAACTGAGGGTCGAGAGGCCGCGTGAGCTGTGCAGGGCATTGAATCTAGCTAACCGCATGGGCTCTCAAGCTTCTGCAATGTTTTCTTTATGAGAGCGCACATCACCTGTTGACTCGCTATTTAAATGCATCCCCAAGCGGTATTCCAAACAGTTCGATTATTCGACTACCGTTCAACGAATAGTATTCGACTGCTGCACTCTTCTAAAGTGTCGGGGAGTAATATTGTTTCAGGCGTTCACTGCCTGGCGCATGACGTTAACATCCACTTGTTGACCATTGAATTTGGTCGACTGATTATTGGGGGTTGTCATGCCGGTTAACGATAAGGGCTCTCGTCAGTTAAAGGTTTTTATTGCTTCTACAGCGTATGACTTGCGGCCCTATAGAGATGCTGTTAAGGATGCTGCGGTGCGATGCGGTTTTCTGCCTGTATGTATGGAGCACTTTGGTGCTCATCATCGTTCGATAATCGATGTTTGTATCGATGAAGTTAAGAAATGCGACGTTGTCGTTATTATCTCTGCGTACATGTACGGCATGCTGTATATGCAGGTCGATCATCCTGAGTATATGGGTCTTTCGATTACAGAGATTGAATATCGCGAAGCGATTAAAAACGGGCTCCGTGTGCTGGTTTTTCTGCCTTCTGACTCGTATAAAACGACTGATCTGATGGTGGATAAAGGCCCCAGCGCCGAAAAGCTCGAACAGTTCAAGGCAATGCTCAAGCAAAGCCACACTCCTGATTATTTTGACACCGTTGATGATCTGGCGGGTAAAGTTAGAGACGCATTGGATAAAGAACGTCGCCAGATTGAGGATTCAAGTAGTGCTACTTTGCCTGTAAAAATAGAGCCGCCCGCTCCGTCTCCGGTTGTTACTCCTGATTTAGCGGACAGGATAAAACAGGTCTTTATTATGCGGCTCTTGCCTAATACAGATTATCCCATGGCTAAGGTCGCCCATGAGTTTGATGTCGCTGGGATTCGTGCAAGAGATTTTGGGTTTCGGATCCTTCAGAGAGCTGCTTGATGCACTTGATGAATCGAAGGGTGGCTTTATTCGCTTTTCGCTCGATCCGCAGGGGCGTCATGGGGCTATGGTCCGCTTGGTGGACAGTTCGATGCCAGGAGATAATTCTAGTAACGGCTCTGGTGCTTCTGATGAAAGCGACGCTTGTCCTAAGCCCTATACTACTGTTGCCGCTTCGCTGGCCGTATATCGTGGACACGCCTGCCCCGAGGCGCTGCAGGCTTATCTCGATAAGAGTTTCCTAGAATTTTGCTACGTGTCGCCTCGCTGCAAGGAATTAGTTTCGGAAATTTGCTCACCAGGCGAGAATTGGGAAGCCCGCTTGGATCAGGCTTGGTTATCGGCGCGTAAGACTGGTGTGTTTAGGGAATATGACAGCAAGGTCATGTTTCCAATCGGCCTGAAGTTTGCTGGACCCCAGCAACGTGTTGTTGAGGTTGCTTTGGTCCCGTCGCGACAGGGCTTGCCTTTTGCAGCGGTCTATATCTGGGAAACCAAGGTTGAAGATTCGGCTCCCGCTGAAGATGCTGCCTCAGGTAAGGTAAGGCGTAGCGTTACCGATGACCTCTATGATTCATTTGATTTTGGCGACAGCGGTCTGGGCGGGACAATGAGCCGCTTGGCATCTCTGGCCATGGATGAGCCTTGGTCCTTTACCGCTCGTGGTA
>CAJJVE010000132.1:0-5312 GCA_905196265.1 uncultured Collinsella sp.
CGCGCGCGCACTCGTCTCTGCCGGCGAGATTCCCGAGATCGTGGGCTGGGTCGCCATTATCGACGCCATGGTCACCATGCTCTTTGGTTTCCTGATGTACCTGCCGCAAAAGGACATGAAGCGCCTGCTGGCCTTCTCCACGATCGCCCAGCTCTCCTATGTGTTCTTTGGTCTGGGCCTTTCGGTCTTTGGCAGCCAGCTGGCCTTTGATGGCGCCGTGTGCCACATCTTTAACCACGCCTTTGCCAAGACCCTGTTCTTCCTGATCGCCGGTTCGTTCTCCTTTACGCTCGGCACGCGTATGCTGCCCAAGCTTCGCGGCATCGTAAAGAAGTACCCGATCTCGGGCGTGGGCTTTGGTGTCGCGGCACTCGCCATTGCCGGCGTGCCGCCCATGAACACGTTCTTCTCGAAGTTCCAGATCATCGCCGGTGGCTTCTCTGTGGGTGCCGGCAACGTCGCGATCCTGGTGCTCGTGTGCATCATGGTCGCCGAGACCGTCGCCACCTTCGCCTGGTTCCTCAAGTGGATGGGCTATTGCCTGCCCGGCGAGCCGAGCGAAGAGGTCGCCGCGGGAGCCCCGCTTCCCCGCGCGATGGCGTTCGTGTTCATCGTGCTCATCATCATGGTCATCGTCAGCGGCCCGCTTTCGGCCAGCTGGATCGGTTAGGAGGTAGAACGACATGGGTTATTCGATCGTCAACATCCTTGGCGGCCTTCTGATCGTCACGTCCACCATGGTGGTTGTCTCCAAGAACATCAAACATTCCATCCACTGGTATGCGGTGCAGTCGCTGGTGCTCGTGGGGCTTCTCGCCACGCTCGGTGTCACCACTGGTGCGCAGGAGCTGCTTATGTGGGCTGGATCTGCCTTTATCACCAAGGTTGTCCTGGTCCCTTACATCCTCAACCGCGCATACAAGAAGATGGGCGAGCCGAGCGACGCATCGCTCAAGGCCGGCCTTAAGCCCGCGTGGGCCATTTGCATCATCGCCGTCGAGGTTGCGATTTGCTTTGCCGTTGTGACGCAGATCAGCCTGCCCACGGCCGAGGTCGCAACGCCTGCGCTCGCTATTAGCTTCGCTCACTTCTTTGTGGGCCTCACCTGCATCATTTCGCAGCGCAACATCATGAAGCAGATCTTTGGATACTGCCTTATGGAAAACGGCAGTCATGTGACGCTCGCGCTTTTGGCCCCCACCGCTCCTGAGATCATCGAGATCGGTATCGCCACCGACGCCATCTTTGCCGTCATCATCATGTCCATCGTCGTGCGTCGCATTTGGGACGACTCCCACTCGCTCGATGCGCGCGACTTGTCCGAGCTGAGGGGGTAGTCCATGGAAACGTTGATTCTCGCCCTGCTCGCGACCCCTTTGGTGTTCTCGCTGGTCATGGCGTTTTTGCCCAAGAACACGTCCTATAACGTGTTTGCCGGTCTCAACCTGGTCTCCGTCGCAGCCGTCCTGGTGCTGTCGATTATGACGGCCGGTGACGTCCTTATGAGCGGCGACACCGCGAGCGCTCTTGGCCTGTGGTTCCACCTTGATTCGCTGGGCGCCATCTTTGTGCTGCTCATCGGCTTTATCGGTTTTCTTACGGGGCTGTTCTCGCTGCCCTATGTAAAGGCCGATATCGAGGAGGGTTCCATGCCCGCCGAGCGCGCCAAGCAGTATTTTGCGCTGTTTAGCCTGTTTGTGTTCACCATGCTGCTCGCGTGCCTGTCCAACAACATGATCCTCACGTGGGCCGCCGTGGAGGCAACCACGCTTTCCACCGTGTTCCTCGTGGGTATCTACAAGAACAAGACGGCCCTCGAGGCTTCTTGGAAGTATGCGATGGTCTGCACCGCCGGCGTGGCCTTCGGCCTGTTCGGTACGCTGCTGATCTACGCCAACGCCGCCGACGTGATTCCCAACGCCCACGAGGCCGCATTCCTGTCGTGCGTGCTGCCGTATGCCGACCAGTTCGACCCGACGCTCATGCGCCTCGCCTTTGCGTTTATCGTGATCGGCTTTGGCACCAAGGCCGGCCTGTTCCCCATGCACACTTGGCTGCCCGATGCCCACTCCCAGGCCCCGAGCCCTGTCTCGGCCCTGCTCTCGGGCGTGCTGCTTAAGTGCGCCATGCTTGTGATCATGCGCTTCTACGGTTTTACCATCCAGGCCGTGGGCGCCGAGTATCCGCAACTTTTGCTACTGATCGTCGGCACGCTGTCCATTTTGGTGGCGGCACTTTCGATGTTTCGCCAGGACGACCTCAAGCGCCGCTTTGCGTACTCGTCTGTGGAGAACGTGGGCGTTATCGCCCTGTGCCTGGGTATCGGTGGCCCGCTGGGTATCGCCGCGGCCCTGCTGCACTGCGTGTTCCACGGCTTCACCAAGACGCTTGCCTTCTGCGTGTCCGGCAACATCCAGCACGCCTTTGGCACGCGTAGCCTGGCTAAGATCCAGGGCGTCGTCGAGGTTGCGCCCGCAACCGCCGCGCTCGCCGTCCTGGCGCTGCTCGGTCTTGGTGCCTTCCCGCCCTTTGGCATGTTTATCTCCGAGTTCCTGACTTTTGTCGCCGGTGTTACCGCCGGTCCCATGTGGCTGGTCGTCGTGGTCGCCCTCGGTCTTACCGTGGCCATCTCCGCGCTCACCAGCATCGCACTCAAGTCGGTATTCGGCCATGCACCCCAGGGCATGGGCAAGCATGAGGCCCCGGCACTCATGCTTATCCCCGAAGTCATCCTGGCTGTCATGATCTTGTGGTTTGGCATCGCCACCCCGCTGCCTCTCGTGCACGGTGTGGAGACCGCGACTGGCATCGTGCTCGAGCAGAGCACCGAGGAACTTCACGCGACGCCGATGTACCGCGCTGTGTTCGGTACCGAGACCGCTCAGAGCGAGGTGGAGTAACGAATGATTGAAACTGAGAACAAGGTGTATGCCCGTCGCTGCGAGAGCCATGTCGAGGCCCTGCGCCGCGCCGTTCCGGGCTGCATCGAGAAGGTCGAGTGGCAGTGCGAGGACCAGCTGACGATTACCGTCAAGCAGGACAAGCTGCCCGAGGCCGTCCACTACCTGTACTACGAGCGCTACGGCTGGATTCCCGTGATCATCGGCAACGATGAGCGCAGCCTGTGCGGCCGTTACGCCGTGTACTACGTCATCTCCATGGAGGGGGAGGATCCCGGCTGGGTGACCGTGCGCACCGAGGTCGATCCCGCCAAGATGACGTTCCCGTCCGTGACGCCGTTCGTCCCCGCCTGCGTGTGGGGCGAGCGCGAGCTGCGCGACATGTTCGGCCTGATCCCCGAGGGCCTGCCCGATCGTCGCCGCCTGGTGCTGCCCGACGATTGGCCCAGCGGCCTGTACCCGCTGCGCAAGGACTCCATGGACTACCGCTTCCGTCCCGCTCCCGCGAGCGACATGGAAAACTACGAGTTCTTGGCCGACACCAAGGGCAAGGAGACCACGCTCGTCCCCATGGGCCCGCTGCACATTACCTCCGACGAGCCCGGCCACTTCCGCCTGTTCGTCGAGGGCGAGACGATCGTCGACGCCGACTACCGTCTGTTCTACGTGCACCGCGGTATGGAGAAGGTCGCCGAGACGCGCCTGAACTATGACGCCGTCACGTTCCTTGCCGACCGCATCTGCGGCATCTGCGGCTGCGCCCACTCGGTGGCCTATGCCGAGGCCGTCGAGCGCGCCCAGGGCATTCATGTCCCGCCGCGCGCCCAGTACATCCGCGCCATCATGCTCGAGGTCGAACGTCTGCACTCGCATCTGCTCAACATTGGCCTGGCGTCGCATTACACGGGCTTCGACTCCGGCTTCCAGCAGTTCTTCCGCGTCCGCGAGAAGTCCATGGACCTGGCCGAGAAGCTCTCCGGTCACCGCAAGACCTACGGTCTCAACGTGATCGGCGGCGTGCGTCGCGACATTTTGGCCGAGCAGAAGCTTTCCACGCTCACGACCATCCACCAGCTGCGCTCCGAGGTTCAGGAGCTCGTCGACGTCTTGCTCTCCACGCCCAACTTTATTGAGCGCACGAGCGGCATCGGCATTCTGGATCGCAAGATCGCTCGCGACTTCTCGCCGGTCGGCCCGCTCATGCGTGGCTCGGGCTATGCCCGCGACGTGCGCTTTGACCATCCCTTCGACGGCTACGCCGATCCGGATGTCCAGAAGATGCATGCTGCCACGGCCGACACCTGCGATGCCTTCGGCCGTACCGCCGTTCGCATTCAGGAGGTCTACGATTCGATCGACATGATCGAGACCATGCTCGAGAACTGCCCATCGGGCCCCATCCTCACCACGGATTGGGAGTACACCCCGCACAAGTACGCCATCGGCGCCACCGAGGCGCCGCGCGGCGAGGACGTGCACTGGGCCATGCTCGGCAATAACCAGAAGTGCTACCGCTGGCGCGCCAAGGCCGCCACGTACAGCAACTGGCCGGTCCTGCGCTACATGTTCCGCGGCAACACCGTGGGCGACGCGGCGCTGATCGTCGGCTCGCTCGACCCGTGCTACTCCTGCACCGACCGCGTGACGGTGACCGATGTCGCCGCCAAGCGCGACCACGTGCTTGACAAGGAGCAGTTCGAGAACGTCTGGCGCGACAAGTCGCCGCTTGCGGGCGAGGGCACCATGGCCGCTCCGCTCGATGAGGAGGCGCTCTAATATGCTGAAGCTTTGGAAGGTTAACGCCAAGGCCGGCGACGCGACGGTCAAGTACCCGTTTGCGCCGTTCCCCACCAACAAGGACATGCGCGGCAAGCCCGAGCACAATGCCGAGCTCTGCATCGCCTGCGGTGCCTGCGGCGTGGCGTGCCCGGCCGATGCCATTCGCATGGACACCGACCTTGCGGCCGATACCATCACCTGGTCGATCGACTACGGTCGCTGCATCTTTTGCGGCCGTTGCGAGGAAGCCTGCCCCATGGAGGCCATCAAGCTCACCGAGGAGTTTGAGCTGGCCGTCATGAGCAAGGACGACCTCACCAGCAAGAGCGTCTACACGCTCGAGCACTGCTCGCGCTGCGGCAAGCCGTTCGCCCCGCACAAGGAGATCGACTACGCCAAGCGCCTGCTGCAAAAGGCCGGCGGCATGGAGGCCGAGCAGGCCGCCCGTACCGTCGGTATGTGCCAGGAGTGCAAGCGCGAGCTCGACGCCCTGCGCGCCGCCTCGGCCGTAAAGACCGGCAACGCGCACGGCATGGCCGCCAACGAGACGCTTGCGTCCGGTGAGCCCCAGGGCCCCGGCATGGAGTATCTGGGCGGCCACGGCGTGAACCCGGAGTATATCGACCGCGAGCT
>CAJJVE010000133.1:0-5198 GCA_905196265.1 uncultured Collinsella sp.
ATTTTGCATAAATTCGTTAATTAATTGCATAAGATGGCGCATGGATTTCTGGCCATAACTGGGTAGTACCCTCCGGAGCGTGCATTTTTGCGAGTATTCAGCATCGCGGGATAAGATTTTGGTGCCAAAAATCTTTCAAAAGGTAGATAGTCCTCATGACTCGACCCATCTGGATAGCATGCGGCGAGAAACCAGCCATATATGATCGTCGCCAAAGCCCAATCGTCGTGCAAAAGCATCAACAAAGGCAGCGAAAGCCGGCTATGGCCTTATGCATCAATCTTTGGCTGCTGAAAACTCCGTTTTTTGCACGTCGCCCCAAGCACCACCCTCACCCAGCGGCTGATCCGCCGAAGACCGGACATCGCAGGGCCCGCCATTAGTTTACTTTTAGGCACGCTCCGCAGGACGCAAGAAGCCCTCGCCACACTCCACGCTATGCGCGAAGCGCACCTTATTCCCTTTAGCTTTAACCCCAGAAGACCGAGGACGAAGGGACCCGATGGGTTTCCCTCTGAATGCACTCCGCAGCACGAAGCCCTTTCCAAACGCGCGAAGCGCACCAATATTCCCCCAGCCAGTAATCCGCCGAAGACCGGACATCGCAGGGCCCGCCATTAGTTTACTTTTAGGCACACTCCGCAGGACGCAAGAAGCCCTCGCCGCACGAAGTGCGCAGCGAGGGCTTCTTGCATGTCCGAGGACGTGCCTAAAAGTAAACTAATGGCGGGCCCGGACGACTACAGGGCTATCGATTACCCCGTGTTCTGCAAACCTGCCGAGACGCCGGTCACAGTCGAAAGAATCAGGCTCATGTACTCGGCCTTCTTCTCCTCGGCCATCTCGTCCTGGTTCATACGCACCTCGCGAAGGGCGCGGACCTGGGCGATGGACAGGGCGTCGACGTAGGGGTTGCGCACGCGGACGGCGCAGCCAAGCACGCGACGGCGCTGCAGCGGCCACTCGTCGGTGAAGACCTTCTTAGACAGATCCTGGCGATCGCCCAGGTGCAGATACATCTTGGCGATGCGCTGATCGGTCTTAGCGATCGACATCTCGATGTTGTCGATGAACGTGCGGAAGAACGGCCACTCCTGGTAGGCAGCCTTAAGCTGGTCAAGGTCGCCCAGCTGCTCGCAGGCGGTGCCCAGGCCGTACCAAGCGGCCAGGTTAATGCGCGCCTGGCTCCAGCTGAAGATCCACGGAATGGTACGCAGGTCGTCGAGGGACTTGGCACCCAGGCCGCGCTTGGCGGGACGCGAGCCGATCGGCAGCAGACCGACCTCGGTCAGCGGCGTCACGGTCGAGAACCACGGCGTAAAGTCCTCGGTGTTCAGCAGGTCCAGATAGCGCTCATGGCTTACTGCGTTGAGCTTCTCGGCCATATCCCAGAACTTCTGCGTGGTCTCGGTGTTGGTCTTCTCGACACTCGGGGCCGACTGCAAAAGCGTTGCGGCGGCAACGGACTCAACATGGCGCTGAGCCAGCGTGCGGTTGCCGTAACGGGCAAAGATGACCTCGCCCTGCTCGGTGAGCTTAAAGAAACAGTTGACCGAACCCTTGGGCTGCGCCAGCACGGCCTTGTTGGCCGGGCCGCCGCCACGGCCCACGGCGCCGCCGCGACCGTGCATGAGCACCAGGTCGATATCGTTCTTCTCGGCCCACTTGGCGATGCGCTCCTGCGCGGAGTGCAGCGCGAGCATGGCCGTGGTAGGACCGGCATCCTTGGAGGAGTCGGAGTAGCCCAGCATGACCTCCATGCGGCGGTTGGTCTGGGCAAGGCGCTTCTGCACCACGGGCAGCGTAAGCATCTGGTCGAGCACGTCGACGCAGCCCTCGAGGTCCTCGAGCTGCTCAAACAGCGGGATCACGTCGAGCTCGGGGACATCCTCCTCGTGTGCGAAAGACAGGTGGGCAAGCTCAAAGACGTCGGCCACATGCTGGGCGCTCTTGGTAAACGAGATGATGTAGCGGTGCGCCATCTTCTTGCCATAGCGCTTTTGGATGGAGCCGATGGCACGGAAGGTGTCGATGACCTCGCGCGTCATGGGCTGCAGGTCGCCATGGATACCGTTCTCGTGGATATCCTTGAGGGCGCGGGCGTGCACCACGGAGTGCTGACGGAACTCCATCTCGACCATATGGAAGCCGAAGGACTCGACCTGCCAGATGATGGTCTGAACCGGGCCGTAGGCAGCACGGACGGCACCGCAGGCGGCCAGCGAGCGCTGAACGACGCGCAGGTCCTCCAGGAACTCATCGGCGCTGTGGTACATGGTGTCGGTGATACGGCGCACGGTGGCGTTCAGACGGTCGGCCATGACGAGCATGACGGCGCGATGCGGCTCGTGCTCGGAAATCAGCTCGGCGCGGGCCGTGTACCGAGGGCTCATCTCGACCTGATGGTTCCACAGGTTGATGAGCTCGGCCGACGGCTTGCTGTAGGTGGCCTCGAGCGTGAGGTTGCGGCCGATGTGGCGGCACTTGTCCTCGAGCTTGAGCACCATGTGCGTAAAGTACTTGGCGGCGACCTCACGGCTCACCTTGGCGGTGACGTTGGGGTTACCGTCGCGGTCGGAACCGATCCAGCTGCCGGGATGGAAGAACGCCGGGCACAGCGGCGGCACAGTACCGGCCTTGTCGCCCAGCACCCAATCGTCAAAACGACGATAGATAACGGGGATAACGTCGAACAGCGTGTTATCGAAGATGTCGATGATGGTATCGGCTTCCTCGACCGGCGTGGGCTTCTTGAGCGCGATGGGGCTCGTACGCACCAGGGCGTCGATCTCCTGCAGCATATGGCGCTCGTTCTCCACCAGGTCGGAGCCGCCCAGACGCGGACGCTCCTCCAGCAGGTTGGAGATACGGCGGATCTTGCCCTCGACGGCCTTACGACGGGCCTCGGTGGGATGTGCGGTAAAGACAGGGTGGAACTCGAGCTTGTCGAGCAGCTCGTTGGCACCCTCGACACCCAGCTCATTCACCAGCTGGTGATAGGCAACGGTAAGCTCGTTGGCAGGATCGACCTCGGTATCGGTCGACGCACCGGCCTCGCGCTCGCGCAGCTGCGCCACACGGTAGTTCTCCTCCGACAGGTTTGCCAGATGGAAAAAGCTCGTAAAGGCGCGGACAATGACCTGCTGCTTATCGAGCGGCAGGCTGTCGATCAAATCGACGACCTCACGAAATGCCACGGCAGTGGGCTCGTCGGCGGTGGGCACGCCCTGCTCGTCGACGGCTTCGTCGGCAGCGCAGGTACCGGGGTTGCCGGCATTGACCACAATCTCGGCTGTCAAAATCTTGTCGAACAGGTCCGCGATCTCGGGATCATACTCGCTAAGCACACGGCGCTCCAGGCGCAAGAACAGCGCCAGATTGTCGCGCAGCTCCTCGGGGATCTCGATCTCGGCGAGACGCTCCCTGGACTCGGCATTCGAGCCGATTCGGTTAACGAGGCGGTTGACCACGGCAGCGACGCGCGCCGCGGCTTCGGGTACAGACTGGTTGCTTAGGTTCTCAGCCACGTTTCCTCCCATTCCTCCTTCTATGCACGTAACATGCGGTATTCATTATAGGCGCTTGAGAAATACTTTCGACACTGATTGCGCTTTACCACACAAAAGTATTTTCTGCATTGCAAAGGTTTTTGCCCTAAATGGTCGTATTTCTCGGTGGGCGGCATACGTAAACGGGGGCATTCCGCATAAAAGCGAAACACCCCCGTAACAATCGCTCTCCATGAGCAGGGCACGTTAGCAGGCCCGAAGCTCAAAAAGATGCGCTACAGGCGCTCGCGAACCGCCTCGACGACGTTGTCCAGATCGACGAGGACCTCGTCATGGCTCTGCATGTTGCGCACCTTGACCTTGCCGGCGGCAAGCTCGTCGCCGCCCAAGACCAAAATGAGCTTGGCGCCCACCTTGTCGGCCTGCTTAAACTGAGCCTTGAGCGAACGGCCCTGGTAGTCGGCCTCGGTCACGATACCTGCAGCGCGAAGCTCCTGCGTAATGGCGAAGACGTTCTGGCGCAACTCCTTGCCGGCGTTGGCGACGTAGACGCACGGGGCCTCATCGGCACCCAGGTCGCCGCCAAAGGCCTGTAGGGCCAGCAGGGCACGCTCAAAACCGACGGCGAAGCCGACGCCGGCCGTAGGCTTGCCGCCCTCGAGCTCGACCAGGCCGTCGTAGCGGCCGCCGCCGCCGATGGAGCCGACGCCGGCGCCAGGGGCCTCGACCTCAAAGACGGTGCGGGTGTAGTAGTCCAGGCCGCGCACCAAGGTGGGATCCTCGACATACTCGATACCGGCGGCATCCAGATAGCGCTTGACCTGCTCGTAGTGCTCGCGGCACTCGTCGCACAGGTTGTCACCCATCAGCGGAGCCTCGGCCATGATCTCGCGGCAATGGTCGTTCTTGCAGTCGAAGGCGCGCAGCGGGTTAAGCTCGGCGCGCTCGCGGCACTCGTCGCACATCTCGTCGGCGTGGTCGAGAATGAACTGCTTGACCTGCTCGCGATAGGCCGGACGGCACTGGGGATCGCCCATCGAGTTAATGAGCAGACGGAGCTTGGAAAGATCGAAGCCCAGGCGCTTGTAGAACTCCATGAGCATAATGATGCACTCGGCGTCTGCCGCCGGATCGGGAGCGCCGAGCCACTCGATGCCCACCTGATGGAACTGGCGCAGGCGGCCCTTCTGGGGACGCTCGCCGCGGAACATGGCCTCGGCGTAGTAAGCCTTAAACGGCGTGGAGCCCTGGGGCACCAGGTTGTTCTCCACGACGGCGCGCACCACACCGGCCGTGCCCTCGGGACGAAGGGCCAGACGCTGCTTAGGCTTGAGCTTGGTATCGGTGCCTTCGGTAAAGACGCGCTCCAGGTTGGCGCCGCTAAACACGCGGAACATCTCCTTGCGCACGACGTCGGTCGACTGGCCGATGCCGTGGACAAACACGTCCACCTGCTCGATCGCGGGCGTCTCGATGGGCTTAAAGCCAAACGGCTCGAATACGCTGGCCGCAATCTGCTGCATCTTTTGCCAGGCGCGCATCTCGGCGCCGATAAGGTCGCGGGTTCCCTCCGCCTTCTGTGCCTGCATGGGCAAACACCTTTCTTTTGTATCGCGTCATAGATAGTGGACATTATACGGCACAAAGCAGCAACGCGGCGGCGCGTCTGACCGAACGAGGGTATGGGGA
>CAJJVE010000134.1:0-5148 GCA_905196265.1 uncultured Collinsella sp.
TGAAGGGCTCCGATTTCCGTAAAAACGTGCCGCTCGACGGACTGTCGAAAGACACGACTGAGCAGGACGTCATCTATGCCACCATTGCTTGTGTCGACAAGCTCGGCGGCACCTATCAGTACGATTTCAATGGCTTTGGCATCGCGTTCTATAACTTTAGAGTTCAGCAGCTCAACAGCGTGAACAAGCTTAACTGTGCGCCCGAGGACGCGCCGGGCTATTCCTTTGTCGATTCTAAGACTGAGCAGGAGCTCGTTACCTCGGCACTTAACGTCGGCTATGAGGACGCCTCGCAGAGCATCACGCTCGCCCGTGGTACCGAGGAGACGGTCGGCACGAGTACTTCTAAATCCGCATCGTATTCCAAAGGCGGCTCGTGGGGCGCATCGGTGAGCCTCAAGGAGTCGCTGGGCGTGCCCGCAACAGCGAGCGAGGAGATCGAGACCTCGTTTTCGGCCGAAACCACGATGTCCCAGTTGTGGGAGGCGAGCAAGACCGAGGAACAGTCGATTACCACAACGGACAATCAGTCGGTCACCGTCAATATGACGATCCCTGCGCACACGCAGGTCAATAGCAAGCAGACGAGTTCTACCACGACGCTGTCCGAGGACTATGACCAGCCGGTGGGCGTGACGTTCGACGTGATCATCTTTAACATGAACGGCGAGTGCTACGACGACAACGCCGCCGTGCAGGAGTTCCATACCGCCGGTTATGACCAGCGCTCGTTCTACACCACCTTTGGCGATCAGTCGACCGACGCCGTGCAGAACCTGTTCCTGCGCTCAATCGCCCATCGTGGCGACGACGGCTACGATACCACCGCCGGAAACGTCACGAGCTGGTCGCATCGCACCAACAACCATATGGTGCGCGCCATCGATTGGAATTCGGTCCTGGCCGATCGCGAGGTGCCTTCGCGCAACGGCGGCGCCCCGCGCACGTGCAATGTGCTCAACGACATGGCCGCCACCTACCCCATGTCCATTACGGGTTCCAATCTGTCGTTTGAGTCGGTGACGGTCGATGCGCAGCTGGGTACGCCGCAGCCCATTAAGCCCATCTCCAAGATTCTCGTGTCGCTGCAGACCGATAAGACCCGAAGGCTTACGGTGGGAGAGGAAGACCCCATCTCTTCCTATCGCGTGCGTGCAAGGGACGAGGACGATGTTGACTACTACGGCTTTGTGAAGTCGTCGGGCGACTGGCGCGTGGTCGATAAAAAGGGCAAGGAATGCAAGTCCGACGTCATCGAGATCCAGACCGACCCTGTCACCCACGAGCAAGTCGTGGTGGGTAAAAAGGCCGGCACCGCCTACGTAAAGTACTTTATCCCCGAGGACACCTATGTGGACGTGAACGGGCATGTCTCGACCAATGACGAGATCGACGCCGCGGCCTACAAATATAAGGTAAGCGACACGGCGCCCGAGCCGTTTAACGGCAGTATCAAACTCGAGGGCTCGGTACAGGCCGTCGTCGGCGTCGAGGAAAATCTCAACAGCATCGAAGGCCTGACGGCTACGGTCTATGACACGACTGGCAAGGAAGTCGATAGGGTCTGCAGCTGGGAGGCCCAGGAGCTCGAGAGCAAGGGCATTTCGGTTGCGACAGACGGCACGATGACCATCTCGCAACCGGGCACCTTCCATGTTCGCGCCTTTATTGACGGCGTGTATTCCGATTGGGCCGAGGTCATCGCTGCACCCGCGCCGGTCGACCCGATGACGACCGTGGTCGAGACGCCGGTGAGTGTTGCGTCCGCTTCCGCGGGGGATTCTTCGGCAACGACGGATAGCACGGCCCCTGCCCAGGGAGAGCAGGCCGCTTCCGATGCGAACGCGGCCGAGTCTGCTCCGGCGAGCGACGATGCCGCTGCAGTGACTGGCGACACCGCGCCCACCGCCGCGAAGGATGCCTCGCCGATTCCTACGGGCCTCGTTACCGTTTTGACCGATATCTGCCGCTACGGCATCGATCACGGCCTCATCAGCACTTCAAACAAGGAAGAGATGACTAAGCAGGACTTCGACATCTTAGGCATCCTGTACCTGATGGCGGACAGCCAGGACCTGGTGCCCCAAGACGCCGAGGACGCGATGAGTGAATGGGCCCATGACAACTATAATGACGAAGAGCTCGCCACCTGGAAGCAGCATGCGCTTTCGGTGCTGCTCGAATACGGCTATATCGCGCCCGGAATGACCGTGACGACGCCGACGACTGATGCTGCGGACGGCTCATAAGTGCAGAAAGAGTGCGTGTTTTTGTCTTTTTGCGCACGGGCAAAATAGTTCTTGCAGCCAAGGTCGTGGCGTGTATACTCGAATACGTTTGTTCAACTACGTGCCGGCCAAGGTGGTACGGCACCTCTAGAAGAGTAAGGAATTGCACATGGATTACATCCGCGCAATCGAGCGTCAGCAGATCCGCGAGGACATCCCGCAGGTCCGCGTTGCCGACAACGTCAAGGTTCACTACCGCATTAAGGAAGGCGACCGCGAGCGCATCCAGGTTTTCCAGGGTGACGTCATCCGCATGGCCGGCGCCGGTGCCCGTGAGACCTTCACCGTCCGCAAGATTTCCTTCGGTGTCGGTGTTGAGCGTACCTTCCCGCTTCACAGCCCCAAGATCGCCAAGCTCGAGGTCGTCCGTCATGGTCGCGTCCGTCGCGCCAAGCTGTACTACCTCCGCGACAAGGTGGGCAAGGCTGCTCGCATCCCCGAGAAGCGCTAAGAAGATCGCAGCGTCTGTCCACTCGTTTGGACAAAAGGGTCACCTTCGGGTGGCCCTTCTTTTTATCTGATTTGCATGCAAGGAGGCCCCGATATGGCCAACATGACGAGCTCGGTTTCGGCATCGCAGGTTGCCGGCGAGCTGGCGAGCGCCACGTTTGAGGAGATCCCCGCCCTCGTGGAGCATTATCGTGAGGATCCGCGCCAGCAAGTGATCAAGGCTTGCGAGCGCGCTCTAAAGCGCCATGCCAAGGAACTTGCCGAGCGCGAGCGCGTCAACGGCATGTACGAGCTGATGCACGAGCTCGGTGGGGATGGCGTGGTCGTGGGCGTCGACGAGGTGGGTCGCGGCTCGGTGGCCGGTCCTTTGACGGTATGCGCCGTGTGCCTTCCCATGGACCCGCGCGTCTGGGGCATCAATGATTCCAAAAAGCTCACACCGGCGCGCCGGGAGCTGCTCTCGGTGAAGATTGCCGAGGTCGCGACGGCGATTGGTTTTTGCCATATCGCGCCTGCGGATATCGATGATATGGGCATGGCCCGTGCCATCCGCGCTGCCGTCGCGGGCGCCGTGGCCGATACGGGACTCGAGCCCGATTGCGTGCTTATGGACGGTAACCCCTTGGGTGCCGTTCCCAACGAGCGCGACGTGGTGAAGGGCGATGCCAAAATCGCCTGTATCGCCGCGGCCTCCATCATGGCCAAGGTCATGCGTGACGAGATGATGGTCGAGTACGACGCCGAGTATCCCGAGTATCATTTGGCCGAGTCGAAGGGCTACGCAAGCCCCGAGCACATCGAGGCCATTCGCAAACATGGACTTTGTCCGCTGCATCGTGTGAGCTTTTGCGGAAACTTTCTGCAGACTGAGCGTCTTTTCTAGGCCAATTGTGGAGATAGGGACCTCTGGCGTTTTATAAACCTGCTGGTAGCGGGCCGTGTGCAACGTGATTGTTGCGTACGGCCTGTTTTTTGTCGGCATTTGGTCAGCTTCTGGTTTGCTTCCGGTACTTACCCGCATGAAAGGTGCCCTCATCATCGGGGCAATGCAGTGTGCGGGAAAGGAGACCCCATGTGTGCCGCAAGCAAAAAGAGCAAGACGCAGCAACTCAAGGAGCGCTGGGAAGACGGCGAGCTCGACTGCGGGGCGATTACGCCCGAGTTTATCAAGGGGCTCAGTCCCCGCGAGCTCGGCATGCTGGGCGAGCTGATCACCATTGATTACTTTACCGAGCGTGGATACACCTTGTTGGAGCAGGGCTATCGTTGCATTGAGGGCGAAGCCGATCTGGTGCTGCTCGATGAGCTCGACGATGTCGTGGTGATGGCCGAGGTAAAGACAAGGCGCGTCGCCCTGGATTGCGCCACGCGGGTCTTTCCCGAGGAGGCCGTGGACGCCCAAAAGCAGCGTCGGTATCGCCGTATCGCAAGTTGCTATCTCATGGAGCACTATCCGCTCAGGTCGATTCGCTTCGATGCCGTGGGCGTCACCATCCGCGGCGGGCATATCGCCGAGATCGAGCACCAGTACAATGCGTTCGATTGGCAGGTGTCGTGATGGCGTTCGAGACGTTTGCCGTGCACGCGGCCTGCATCCGCGGCGTTGAGGCAATTCCCGTCACCGTCGAGGTCTCGCTTGCCGGTGGCGTTCCGGGCATCCAGATGCTCGGCATTCCGAGTATGGAGGTGATGGAGTCGCGCGGGCGTATCCGGTGCGCCATGCGCTCGGCCGGCTTCGAGATTCCTCGGTCTGGCATTACCGTCAACCTGGCACCCGGCGATATCCGTAAAACTGGCAGCGGTTTTGACCTGCCGATTGCCATCGCGGTTCTGGCGGCCGATGGGCAGATTCCCCGTGACAACCTCGATTGCTGCCTTATCGCAGGTGAGCTTGGTCTGGACGGCACGGTGCTGCCCGTCAAGGGCGAGGTGGCGTTTCAGCTGTTGGCGCGCGATATGGGGCTTTCCTTTATCGCCGGCAGGTCCGATCAGCACGTGCCGCTTGCGGGCGTTGACTGTGGGTTTATCGACCACCTATCTCAGCTTGCCCATGGCATGGGGGACGCCGCACGGCATTACCTGGATTCTGAAGTGCTCGAGGCGACTTTTGAGCCCGAGCTCGATTATGCCGACGTGCTGGGACAGGAGGTCGCCAAACGTGGCATGGCGCTTGCGGCCGCCGGTGAGCTTGGCTTGCTTATGATCGGGTCTCCGGGATCGGGCAAGACCATGCTTGCGCGCCGCATGACGGGCATTTTGCCCGAGCTTTCTCTCGAGGATCAGCAAGAGGCGCTGTGCATCCATTCGGTCTTGGGCGAGAACATCGATGGCCTGCTTGCGGGGCATCGCCCCTTCCGCAGCCCGCATCACAGCATTTCGACCGCGGGACTCATCGGCGGCGGGCGTCCGG
>CAJJVE010000135.1:0-5137 GCA_905196265.1 uncultured Collinsella sp.
GAAATCGAAGCTGTTCACCTTATAGAGATGCCCGCTCTTATCCAGACCGTGGGCCTTGAGCGCCGTCTTGTTGAGCTGCTCGACCTGCGTAAACAGACCGTAGTCCTCAAAGGTGTCGTTAGTTTTTTCGGTCTGGTCGCACACCCATAAGTGCACAAACTGCGTGCGCAGGCCCATCATCTGGGGAATGCCACGAATCAGATCGTAGGCCATCTTGTTACGAAAGCGCATGCCCTCGCCCATGTGCTTGTTAAGCGCAATCGCACGTTGCTGGCGCCACGTGCCCTTGCCCTTTTTGAGCTCCACCTTATAGTTCTTTTGTGCATAGGTACTCGACGTCTGACCGCGCACCTGCACCGTGGCGTTGGGCGCCTTCTCGCCATAGCCCACCTCGCCAGCAACGGGACCCTTATCATCGCCAGGCTGCAGCAGGCCCATAACCTGATAGCGCGTCACGCCCATGTCGGCATAGTCATACACCGAGTAGGTATTGATCTCGGCCCAGCTATGATCAGTATTCTCAGAGCTGTTGCCGCGAGAGACCGTCAGGTACATGCATACGATGTCCGAGTCGTCGTAAACCTCGTACAGTTCGTCCTTGTCGCGAAGATGCTTGATCTCGCTAGACGCATCGGCCTTTTTAATCTTGTCCTGCTTCTTGGTCTTTTTTGTCGAGGATTCGTCCTGCGAAGAGCAGCCCGAAAGCAGCAGTGTGCCGGCAGCCGCCTCAATCAAGCGGCGACGCGATATCATCCTATCGGTCATCAGGACCTCCCCAACGATTGCGATACACACGGACCACCGTGCGCTCAAACGCACCATGCGGCTCGCCCTCTAGACGCAGCTCCTCGTAGCGCTGTTCGGCACGGTCGAGCAAGCAGCCCAACTCCGTAAAGCGACCCGTCTTGTCGGTCGCCACAATGGGCTGCTGACTCAGGATACGATACGGCAAGTTGGCGGTATAGGTATCGAGCCGCATGAGCGCCACAACAAAAAACACCGCCGCGCCGAGCAAAAAGCCAAAGCCATAAAACTGCTGCGGAAAGAACAGCGAGACGATGGTCGCCAGCCCCGCCACGCCCGCGAACAGCCCGGAGGCAAGCACGGCGCCTTTGTAGTCGGTAAAGTACAGCAAGATCAGCAGAATCGTGTTGCCCACGGCATACAGGCCGAAGCCCAGCGGCAGGGCCGAGAGCACCGTGGTCTCGAGCGAGATGACCGCTGCCGTCACAAACAGCTGCTTGAGCGCGCAAAACCGCAGCTCCCGGTTGAGCGTGGCGAGCATTTCCTCCTCGGCCACCACGATGTCGCCCACCACGCCGCCGTCGTTAAACAGGCTGTAGTAGTCGCGGTAGCGCGGATAGAAGTTGACTTCGACCGACACCACAAAGTTGACGGTCGTGACCAGAATGGTCAAAAACGCGATGAGCGCCGGCACATCATGATAGGGCGCGCCGTAAAACAAGCCCTTGACCTGCACGCCAATGGGCCCTGCCCAAATAATCACCAGGTGCGCAAAGAGTCCCAAGTTGGTAAACAGGCCCGTGAGCGCCAGCGGCATAAACTGGTCGAGCCAGCGCAAAAAGAGCCAGGGGCTGCGATCGCTCTGAGGAAAATACCGGTATAACAGCACCACGTCCCAGGCGAGCATCACACCGTAGCCCAGGGCGATCGAGCCCAGCAGCCCCTCGACCGGCGGCAACCCCAGCACCAGCGCGGCCAAGGCACACAGGCACGCCATGCCAATGGCCGCGGCAAAACTGCACAGAATACCGCGGTAATCCTTAATGGCCGTGAGGTAACTCATGCCGTTCCAGTTGACGATCATAATGTTGAACAGCCACAGGCACAGCAGCCCCTGCAGCAGCGTGGCGCCCGAGAACAGCAAAAATACGCCGTAGAGCACCGTGCCCGCAACGAGCATGATGGCGTTGGAGCCCCAAAACGAGGGCAAGACCTCTTCTTCGCGCTCGGCAAACAGCATGTCGGCCAGAAAGCGCGTGACCGGCATGGAGAAAAAGCTTGTGAGGGTGAGCGAGGCTAGCAGCGTATAGGTCACCATGCACACCAGCAGATCCTGGTTGGCGCGTCCCACGCCCCACAGACCGCACAGCACCAAGATGCCCACCTGCAGCAGCACGCCCAGCAGCATGGGGCCCGTGCACACGATGCCGGCGTAGCCATAGGCGCGCATCGTGGCAAACAGGCCCTTGCGCTTAAACAGGCGTTTGAGCTCAAAACCGATTCCGGCCACCGACTACTCCCCCTCCCTTGGCAGGTCAAACGCGCGCGCCGTCTCGTCGTACAGCGCGCGATAGTTGGCGAGCATCTGCTCGTGTAGGTAATAGGTCGCCACGCGACGCTGGCCGCGCTCCCCCATTTCCAGGCGGCGGGCACGGCTCGCGGACATGCGCTCCATAGCATCGGCCAGACCCTTGCGATACATGGGCGGGCTCACAAATCCGGACACGCCAAAGTCGTCGCCGGGGGCGCCCTCAAGCAGCTCGCGGCAGCAGCCGACCTCGGTCGTCACGCAGGGGCGACGCGCGCCCAGCGATTCCAACACGCTCAACGGCTGCCCTCCGAGATGCTCGTCAAAATGGTAAAGTCGAGCTTTTCCATGTACTCGACCACGTCGACGCGACCGGTAAAAATCAAGTCACGCACACCCAATGTCTCTACCAGCGCATGGCACTCGGCGCCATATTCCTCGTCGTCCACGCCACCCATAATATGCAGGCGCACGTGCGGCAGGCGCTCATGCAACTCAAAGAAGGCGTAGATCATGGTCTTGACGTCCTTGATGGGCGCCAGGCGCACCACCGCGCCAATGTCCACCCAGCCGTCATCGGGCTTTAAGGGTATGTCCTTAAAGCGATCGAACTGGATGCCGTTGGGGATGACCAGGCATTTATCCGCATCGCAGCCCATTTCGATCTGCGTCTTGCGGGCGTTATGGAACAAACTGGTCACGCGGAAGGCGCGACGATAGATCTCCTCCGAAAGCAGGTAGAAAAAGCGAATCCAGCGGTCCTTAAACGAGGGCACCACCCAGTCGGCGCGAATGATCTCCTCCTCGCGCTCGCGCGTGTAGATGCCGTGCTCGGTCAGCAATGAACGCTCGAGCCAAGACTCGCAAGCAGGCCGCCGTAGCCGGTCGAGATGGCGTGGTACACGTCGGCCACCGGAACCTCGCTGCCCAGCAGATAGAGCACGGGCAGCAACATCGAACGCATGGTGTGGAAGGCGTCGGCGAAAGGCGTATACGGGTACTCGGCCAGGCACACGTCGCGGAAGATGTCCATAAACGTGCGGCTCTGCAAAAATGAGAGCGGATGCACGTGGCGGCGCTGGAAAATGTCGAACAGCACGTCCCAGTCCGGATTGGAGAGCGAAACCAGACGGCGCAACGCCTCGCGCTCGCGGTCGTCGAAGTCGACTTCCTCCTGCTCGCCCGAAAGACGCAGAGCATCGTCCAGGAACACCTCGTGCACCTCGACGACGTTGCCGGGCAGCTCGTAGACAAACTTGCCGCGGTCTTCGGCGTGAGCGCCAATCACCCACAGCACAAACTCGTGCTCGGGCATGGCCGTGATGTAGCCGTGCATCCAGGTGGACACACCGCCGTGCACGTAGGGGTAGCAGCCCTCGAGCACTAAGCAGATTCTCATCGGTCGCCGCCCTCCTTGCGCCCAATCGTCACGGTCTTGTCCGTCGCTTTGACTAGGTACAGGTCGCCCGTCAGGTGTTTAATCTCGCCACCGGACACCGTACCCGGCTCGCCGTTATTGGCGCGGAACATAAGCCAAGCCTCGTCGTGGAAGTTGCCCAGGTTGAGCGTCCAGGCATCATCGCCCGTATCCACGCTCACCGTCACGGACGAAAAACGCTGAATGGCACCCGAGCATTCCGAACCCGTCTGGTGGCGCAGGTCGGGCGCAGACTTGGTAAGCCAGTCCAGGTAGTCGGTCAGGCCGCCCTTGTAGACCTCCCAGCCCTCCTTAGCGCCGCGATCGGGATCCAGCAGGTCATCGGGATGCATAAAGTGAGTACTCACGTAGTGCATGTTGAGCTCGGACACCGCGGCCAGACGCATATAGGTGTCATCGACCATGCCGCCCGAAACGATACGCGGCTGCTCCACGATGCCATCGCTCGCCACGCCAAATTCCTGCACGTAGGGCAGGTCGGTTCCGTCCTCAAAGTACGTACTGGCAATGGTCTTAATGCGCGGCACGTCCTCGCCAATAATCTTGCGGGCGCGGGCCGAAAGAATATTCGACGGCGGCACGTAGACCGAGCCGTGCGCGTTGGGCAACACCTCGTCCTGAAAGGCGACAAGCTCGTCGAGCGATGCAACAAGCGTCTCCTTGTTCTTCCACGTCTTGTAGTCGTACAGCGTGCCATAGTCGGTGTCCCAGAGCGCCAGCGGCTGATGGTTGTAGCCATGAAAGCCCAACTCACCGCCCATCTGCAGCAGCATGCCGCCAAAGTAGCGGAACTGCGTGGTATCGGCCTGGCGCGCGGGCTCGGTTTGGTTGACCACGTCCTCGTAGTTTTCGATCATCACGCCGGTATAGCGAATGTCGTATTGCTGCGCGAGCTTTTGCAGGTCGGGCCACCACACCTTGGCATAAAAATCGGCGATAGAAAGGCCGTAGTCGCGTTTGATGTACGTGCCGTCGCCCGAGGGAACGGGGCTCGGGAAATCGTCCAGGTAAAACACCGCGCTATTGATGACCGGATAGGCCGTGGCATCGCCCAACAGGCTCACGGCCGCGGCATAGAAACCGCGCATGACCTTGTTGTAGATACCGATATTGCACACCACGGTACGGCCGTTGCCGCAATCGCTCGACCAAATAAGCGGAGTACCCGTGTCGCCGGTTTTAGCCCACACGTGGGCCGTCTCACGCAGCGAAACCGAGAGCGACGAATCGAAGGGATCCGACAACTCATAACGCTGTCCACCGCCGATCATAAAGTCCTCGCTCGGCACGATGCTCTCTGCCGTCGTATATTCATAGCTGGCAGAATCGATGCCTAGCTTGGGACCGATTGCCTGCAGATAGCTCGAATTGTCCGGCGTCATGGCGAGCATAAGCGAACCGCCGGAGCTCACCCAGCTCATGATGTC
>CAJJVE010000136.1:0-5123 GCA_905196265.1 uncultured Collinsella sp.
GTACAGGCCGACGCGGATGTGAGCGAGGACGAAGTCAGTACCGGTAAAAGCGGTCTCGGGGTCGGTGGTGTAGTTGAACTCAACCTCGGGAGCGTTCTCGTGGAAGTAGATCTCGCACGCCTTGGCAACGATCTCCTGGCGCTCGGCGTTGTTGTCATAGAAGGTCACCTTGTTGACCGGGAAGCGGTCGCGCTCCTCGAGCAGCATCAGGGCAATGCCCGGGGTAAAGGTGGAGCCACCGCCGGCAATGGTCACGGCATAGTTCTTCTTGGACATGATGTCCTCCTCATTCTGGCCGCTTGCTCAATCCGTCCCCGCACGCGGCCTTGCGCGGTTTGGAATTGTTACCTAGAAGTGGAGTTTTTTATCTCTAGAATCGGCCTTGCGGTGCATACCGGCTCTGCAAGGCCGATTGTTTCGATGGACGATGGTTTACAGAAGACTCTCGAACTTCAGAAGACTCTCGAACTTCTCGCGAACCTGCGGGACGGTAAGGCCGATGATGACCTGGATTGACTGACCTTGGACCACCAAGCCATGCGTACCGATTGCCTTGAAAGAAGCCTCGGGTGCAACGACGCTCTTGTCCTTGACGTTAACGCGCAGACGGGTAGCGCAGTTAGTTACATCGATGATGTTATCCGTGCCACCGAGCAGATCGAGGATGTTCTCGGCAAGCACCAAGCGCTCATCATCTTTACTCTGGGCGACCGATTTGCCAGCAGCAGCACCGCCCTGCTTTTGCTTGTAGTCGGCCTTGGACTTGAGCTCGACCTCAACATCATCATCCTCGCGACCGGGAGTCTTAAAGTCGAACTTGACGATCAAGAAACGGAAGACCACGACCCAAAGAGCGGTAAAGCACAGACCGACAAGGATGGAGATGGCGTACTGCAGACCGTGTGCGGCCCAAAGGGGCAGCCAGTCCCACGAGAGCATCGAGATGATGCCGCCGTCGAAGATGCCCACGACGCCAAGGAGGTTTTGAGCCATGCAGCCGAGCGCTCCGAGCACGCAGTGGACGACGAACAGACCGGGCGCGATGAACAGGAAGGTGAAGTCAAGCGGCTCGGTAATACCGCAAAGCATAGCGGTAAGGGTGACGGGAATGAGCAGAGCCTTGACGCGCTGCTTGCGCTCGGGTTTGGCGGTCATATAGAACGCAATGGCGACGCCAAGCGAGCCGAAGACTTTAGTCCAACCAGGGCAGGTATAGGCAGCCCAGGGTGCGGCATCCTTAAGAGCAATGCTCGGATCGGCAGCCAGTTGGGGCAGGATGTTGGCCCAAGCAGCAAAGATGCCGCCGTTGACCGCCGCGTTGTCATAATAGAACGGCGTATAGATAAAGTGGTGCAGGCCTGTAGGGATCAACACGCGCTCGAAGAAAGCAAAGACGCCCACGCCAAACGTACCGGCGGAAAGGATGAATCCCTGGAAGGCGGAGATAGCAGCCTGAACATGCGGCCACACCAGGCAGGCGATAAGAGCGACCGGAACCATAACGAAGAAACCGATCATATAGATGAACACGGAGCCCGAGAACACGCCCAGCCACTCAGGGAGTTCGGTGTCGAAGTACTTGTTGTGAAGCATCGTGGCGATACCAGAAATGATAAGCGCGCCCATGATGCCCATATCAAGCGTTTTGATGCTTGCGATAGTGGCAAGACCAGTACCGCTGCCCGCCTCGACAGAGTAGTCGACCCCAAAGACAGGGCCCACTGCCCCAAGATTGTGCTTACAAAGTAGTTGAAGGTAAGGTAGATGGCCAAAGCCTCCATGCAGCAGCGAGCGTTCTGCTTGTTCGCGAGCGAGATTGGCAACGCTACGCAAAACAGCAACGGCATCTGGTTAAAGAGCGTCCAACCACCCTGGAGCAGCACATTCCAGCAATCAAACCAAAGATGACCCGCTGTGGCCATCTCGCCAAAGATCGCCTCGGTGGTAAACAACGTACCCAGGCCGACGACGATTCCGGAAAATGCGAAAAGAATTGCAGGCGTGTACATTGCACCGCCGAAACGTTGTATCTTTTGCATCATGACGGGGAATCCCCCTCTCTTCATTCGGAGCGCTGCGGTTTTGGCTTCACTCGAGACCGCAGACGCGCCGTTTGCGTGTACCTCGTGCAATAGGACGGGTGGGCCCGCTTCCCTGACTTCTTGCACTTACGTTTTATCACATGACTTATCTAGACAAGTTAGCGTAAAGACTACGGTCGGTAAACGGTCGATTATTGGCCGTAAACGGTATATGTCCAGTATTTCGCCTGCTAAATCTAACATAGCTTATGGCCGCAAAATATATTTCTTTTCAACTTGTCTAGATGTGCTTGTCTATACCTGTAGACATGCCTATACTTCATTACAATATTCACCGCCACGTTAAGGAGTCACCATGAAAAGCGCGGTCTTCTATGGAAAGCACGACCTCAGAGTCGAGGAATCGGCAAAGCCGGCCGTGGGCAAGCGCGACGTTCTGATCAACGTCAAAGCTTGCGGCGTCTGCGGCACCGACGTGCATATCTATGAAGGCGACAAGGGCGCGGCCGACGTTACCCCGCCCACGATCCTTGGTCATGAGTTTGCGGGCGTTGTCGAGGCCGTGGGCAGCGACGTCGCTGGCTTTAAACCGGGCGATCGCGTGTGCATCGACCCAAACCATCCCTGCGGCTGCTGCGAACCCTGCCGCGACGGAATCAACCACTACTGCGAGCATATGACCGGTTACGGCACCACCGTTAACGGCGGCTTTGCCGAGTACTGCTCCGTCGATATGCAGCAAGTCTACAAGTTGGGCGATCACACCAGCTTTGAGCAGGGTGCTATGACCGAGCCCGTCGCCTGCTGCCTGCACGGCATCGATATGTGCAACATCAAGCCCGGCAGCACAGTTGTTGTTATCGGCGGTGGCATGATCGGTCTGCTCATGATGCAGCTTGCTAAAAACGCCGGCGCCACCAAGGTTGTCTTGCTCGAGCCTGTCGAAGGCAAGCGCGAGGTTGCGCTCAAACTCGGCGCCGACCTGGCAATTGATTCCATCCACGAGGACGTCCCGGCCCGCCTGAAGCAGGAGGGCGTCGGCAACGTCGATGTCGTTATCGAGTGTGTTGGCAAACCCGTCACCATCGAGCAGGCCATCCAGATCGCCGGCCACAAGGCTACGGTCATGATGTTCGGCCTCACCAAGCCCGATGAGACAATCACCGTCAAGCCCTTCGAGGTCTTCCAGAAGGAGCTCGTGCTTACCTCGTCCTACATCAACCCTTATACGCAGCGTCGCGCGCTCGAGCTCATCGACTCTGGCAGGCTCGACGTATCCTCGATGGTCGCCAAGGTGGCTTCCCTCGACGAACTCGGCGCCATCCTGTCAGACCCAGCTCTGCGTGCCATGGGTAAATATATAATCGACCCCAGCAAGTAAATCGATCGACACCTGCGCGAGCAGTCCTCATCCACCGCTCGCGCACTCAGCTCTAGGAGACCGTCATGGCGCGAGCCATCTTCCAAACCATTTATGACAACGTGAAGCAGTCGATTGACGACGGCACATACGCCTATCTAAGCTATCTGCCTTCGGAGACTGAACTCACGCAACTGTTTGGCTGTTCGCGCATGACGGTCCGTCGCGCCATCTCGATGCTTGCGGCAGATGGATACGTGCTCCCTCAGCAAGGCAAAGGCATGCGCGTCATTCGCAACATCAGTGACGAGACGAATCGTGGTGGCGGCGGACTCGAGACCTTTAAGGAAATCGCAGCTAGCCGAGGCTTTGAGCTCAAAACGGTCACCACTGTCTTTGAGCTCCTCGTCTGTAACAAGGCGCTCTCCAAGATTACCGGGTTTCCCGAAGGCTGTGAACTCACACGTGCTAAACGCATCCGTTATGCAGACGGACGAGCCGTGTGCTCCGACGACTCCTATTACCTAAGCTCACAGGTACCGGGGCTGACACCCGAGATTGTCAACGACTCGATCTATCGTTACCTCGAAGAAGGCCTTGGAATTAAGATTGCCACGGGCAAACGCGATGTAACGATTGAGCATCCCACGCCCGAGGATACACGCGTACTCGATCTCGACGACTTTAACGCACTCGCCGTTGTACGCGGGCAGACCTACAACGCCGACGGCATCCTTATGGAATACACCGAGACAAAGCAGGTTCCCAGCTTCTTTTTACTCCACGAAACGGTCACCCGCCGCAATAACGGCAGCGAGACCCATCAGAGCAGTATGAGCTAACCATCTATTAGTTGCGGTGGAATAGTTCCTAGAATGGCCAGCTTAAGGGCAAGACGGGAACTATTCCACCGCAACTTTTTTGGCCGGCGGGGCAGTACCTGTCCCACCGGCCATCATGTACGCTCTTTTAGCTAGTCCGCGAGCTTTTCCACCTGGTCGAGCATCTTGTCAAGCTTGGCCTTTGCCTCGGCCTTGACCTTCTCAGCTTCTTCGTGAGCCTTCGCCTTCTGGGCGGCCTTTTCCTCGGCCTCAGGATCGACGACGACCAGGTTGGATGCATCATGCTCAACCAACTTAAGCGCATGCTCGGGGCACACCTTGACGCAGGCTCCGCAACCTAGGCAATACGTGGACTCCAGTGCAAAGCGACCGCTTCCCACCAAATCGCAGGCAAACGTGGGGCACACGTTGACGCACTCGCCGCACGACGTGCACTTGTCAAAATCGCACTCCGGCGTGCTCACCTGCATGTTCTGGGCAAGCTCGGGGTGGTCCTGCAGCGTCGAGAGCACCAGCTGCCGCCCGTGCGTGAGCGAACGGCGACGCTTAGTCGTCGTGGTGCCGCACATGGTGTTGAGCGTACGCTCGAGCTGCGTGATCTGGTGACGGTGGGCCTTCAACTTCTGCGTCACCGAGGCCAGTGCCGCCGTCGCCGGGTTGAGCTTAGTCACGGTTAGACCCGTGGTGCGGGCAATCTTTTCCATGTACTCCTTACGCTCGTACTCGCGGCGCTTATGGCATTTGAGGCTCTTGGGGTCGACCTCCAGGCCCATGCCCGTACCGGCCCACTCCTCGGCCTTCGCAATCTCCTCGCCCAGAATATCCTCACCGCCGGTGTTGCGGCATTTATCGCACACGCCCAACGGCAGGTACACACTC
>CAJJVE010000137.1:0-5116 GCA_905196265.1 uncultured Collinsella sp.
CGTTCCCGCCGAAACCATGCCGCTCGCTTCGCTCTACCTACGCGTCTTTTTGCTCAGCATGCCCTCAATCTTGCTCTACAACTTTGAAGCCGCGATCTTCCGCTCCGTCGGCATCACCCGCATGCCGCTGCAGGCGCTTGCCGTGTCCACCGTCCTCAACATTGGCCTGGACCTCATCTTTGTCCCCGTACTTCACTGGGGCGTCGCGGGCGTCGCCATCGCCACCGCCATCGCCTACACCGTCAGCGCCGCTACGCTCTTTATCCGCCTGATCAAGACCGACTCCGTCATCCGCGTCACCCCACGCGACTTGGCTATCGACCCCGTCGCCCTCAAGCGCATCGTCAAGATCGGCCTGCCCGCCGGCATCCAAAGCGCTGTCTTTGCCGTCGCCAACATCATCATCCAGTCCGCCATCAACAGCCTGGGCACCGAGGTCATGGCAGCATCGAGCGCCGCCATGAGCCTGGAGTACGTGTGCTACAACCTGCTCAACAGCTTTAGCCAGGCGTGCACCACCTTTGTGGGACAAAATCACGGTGCTCGCCAGATCGACCGCTGCACCAAGACGCTCAAGGTCTGCCTAGTCGAAGGCGGTATCGTCGCGCTCACCACAATTATCGTTATTGTCGGCCTGGGGCGCGAGATTTTGTCGCTGTTCAACAGCGATCCCAACATCGTCTCAATCGGCTATATCCGCGTGTGCTCAATCTTCCCGGCGTACGCCTTTAGCATGTTCTACGAAAACATGTCAGGCTACCTGCGCGGCTTTGGTATCTCGCTCACGCCCGCCCTCATCACCATGATCTGCGTCTGCGGCATCCGCTTCTATTGGGTGTTCTTCGTGTTCCCGCACTTCCGCACCTTTGCGA
The DNA here is from genome assembly GCA_905196265.1 of uncultured Collinsella sp. Taxonomy (GTDB): domain Bacteria; phylum Actinomycetota; class Coriobacteriia; order Coriobacteriales; family Coriobacteriaceae; genus Collinsella. Next base: position 873 of record CAJJVE010000137.1, read on the forward strand.
ACATCATGATGGTCTACCCCATCAGCCTGGGCACCACGGCGTTCTTTATGGTCGTGGCGGTGCTACTCTGCCACCCGGCACGCACCTATCGCGCCACCCAAGCCAAAGCGACAGCCCGCTAAACACCGCACTCAACGCCACACCAGCCATTAATTGACAACATGCGAGCTCATATAGTCGATAAAGCGCCTCGTGGCGATGGGCATGGTGTCCCAGCTGCGCCAGGCGGCCACCACGTCGCGCGAGGGGGCGTGCACGATGGGACGTACGCGAATATCGGCCCGCATGCCCTCCACAGTACGGCGGTAGAGCATGCTCACGCCTAGGCCCTCCTCCACCATCGCCATGATGGTGTAGTCGTCGGTTACCTCGCTCGTCACGTGTGGCGACAGTCCATGCGCCGCAAATGCATCGAGCACCAGGCTCTGTTCGCCCTCATCCAGCAGCACAAACGGCTCGGACGCCAGATCGGCGAGCGTCACCTTTTCCTTTGCCGCCAGCGGATGCGCGGCCGGCAACAATGCCACCAACTCGTCGTGATAGACGACGCGCTTCTCGAGCCCAGCGGTAAATCCGCGTGCCGTAAAACAAAAATCAACCACGCCATCGTGCACCCATTGAGCGTTGCGCGTGTAATCGCCCTGCTTGAGGGTGAAGCGTACGCCCGGGTGCAGCGCACCAAAATCGCGGATCACGCGCGGCAGCACGGTACGACTCACGTTGGTAAACGTCGCGATGCGAATATCTGTCGACGAAAGCCCCAGCAGCTCCTGGCGCTTGCCCTCGAGCTCGGCCTCGGCGGTCACAATCTGGCGCAGGTACGGCAGATACTGCTTGCCGTCGCGCGTAAGCGATACACCCTGCTTGCCGCGCTCGATAAGCGTGGTGCCCAGCTCACGCTCGAGCGCCTTGACGGCCTGGCTCACCGCACTTTGCGTATAGCCCAGCTCGTCCGCCGCACGTTTCAGGCTGCCGCAATCGACCACCATACAAACAATCTGATACCGCGATGCCATCGTGCCTCCACATCGATGTAGCTGTAAAACGTTTTGTCAGGGCTTTTTCTGCCAACATTAGTATTTCTTAATCATACTGAAGATACATTCGCTTTACTACATCCACATCTGGGAGCAGAATCCTTTTTACGAAACCGTTCTGTAACAAAAGGAGTCCCATGGATCGCAAAAAAGCAATCGCGCTCTCATTTTCCGTTCCCGTCGCATGGGGCTTTTCGTACCCCCTCATGAAGATCGGCATGGACAGCATGAACGCCACGAGCATCGTTGCGCTGCGCTGCATCATCGCCTTTGTGGCCTGCCTTTTGCTCTTCCACAAGCGCGCTTTCCGCATCAACCGCGACCTTATGGTCCGTGCCGCCATCATCGGCGCCATTATGGCAACCGAGCTCACCTGCATGTGCTTGGGCTCTAGCCTCACTTCTGCCTCCACTGCCGGCTTTTTGCAGAGCCTGACGGTCGTGATCGTGCCGTTTGCCAACGCCGCCCTGCTGCGCCGCGCCCCCGAACGCAAAGTGCTCGTCGGCACCGCCATCGTCACCTGCGGTATGTTGCTGCTCTCGGGCGCCGACTTCACCAGCCTGAACCCAGGCGCGCTCATCATGCTGCTCTCCGCCTTTGTCTATGCCAGCCACATTATCGTGGCGAAGCGCTTTGTCGAAGATGTCGATCCGCTTGCTCTGGGCGTTTGGCAGCTGGGCTTCGGCGGCTTGTTCTCGGGCATCGCCGCATGCGTCTTTGGCGGTTTCACACTTCCCGGTACGCCCAGCGAGATCGTGGTCGTCGTCGCGCTCGCACTCATCTGCTCTGCCTACGGCTTTATCACCCAGACGCTCGTTCAGCCCCACGTGCCCGCCGAGACCACCGGCTTCGCCTTCTCGCTTGAGCCGGTCTGCTCCGCTGTCTTCTCGTTTTTCCTGGTCGGCGAGGTCCTGAGCCCCATCGCCTTCTTTGGCGCCGCCCTCATCCTCATCGGCGTCATGGTGGCAACCGTCGAGCTTCCGCGCCTCCGCGCACATGGACAGGCTCGCATAGCAGGAGCGCCCGAGCACGTCTCGTAGACCCCACTCTTCATACAGCCGTGGCGTAAAGGCAACCAATGCGCCTTTACAATAGATACCGACAGAGCATCTGACATAAAGGAGCCCCATGGACGCCGCGACCCGCGACCGCAACATAGCAACTTGGTTGGGCGATGCGCCACAGCCGGTACGTGACACTACGAACCAGCTGCTCGAGCGCTTTTGCGTGCCGAGCAAACCATCTACCCGGCACAAGACGACATCCTCAATGCCCTCGCCTACACGCCGGCCGACCAGGTCAAGGTTGTCATCTTGGGTCAAGACCCCTATCACGGACCCAACCAGGCCATGGGGCTGTCGTTCTCGGTCCCCGCGACGCAAACCAAGTTGCCGCCGAGCCTGCGCAACATCTATAAGGAACTCCAAGCCGATCTGGGTTGCCCCATTCCCGCCACAGGAGATCTAACGCCATGGGCACAACAGGGCGTCCTGCTTCTCAACACTACGCTCACCGTGCGCGAGCATGCCGCTAACTCGCACGCCAAACTGGGCTGGAGCACCCTGACCGACTACGTTATCGAACGCTGCTGCCAGCTGCCCCAGCCGGTCGTCTTTTTGGCATGGGGCCGCTTTGCCCAGCAGATGGTCGAAGGTAAGCTCGTCGCAACCGGCGCGGGCAAGGCAACCGGCAAGTTCTGCCTGGCATCCACGCACCCCTCGCCGCTTTCGGCCAACCGTGCCACGGCAGAACTCCCCGCCTTTATGGGGTCGCGTCCCTTCTCCGCTGCCAATCGGCTACTCGAACAGCACGGCTCGACCCCCGTCAACTGGACTTGCCTCGACTAAAAATCGAGACATCAAAAACGCGCCCGACGGCTTTCCATCGGGCGCGTTTCCTATTCGGGCCAAATAAATTGTGTGCGGCCGGCCTCGCCGCCATCGATCAGCAGGCTCTGCCCGGTCATAAACCGGTTGGTCACACCCACAAAGTAGATCCACTCGGCGATCTCTTGGGCGGTGGCCCAGCGTTTAAGCGGCGTGAGCTCCATAATCTGGTTCCACAGGTGCTCGTCATCCATCACGCAACGGTTGAGCGGCGTGATAACGCCGCCCGGGTCCACACTGTTGGCGATGGCCTGCGGTGCCAGGCGGTTTGCAAGGTTCTTGGTGTAGGCGATAACGCCGCCCTTACTGGCAGCATAGGCGGGAAACTCCGACCCCGTATGCCCGCTCGCCGACCCCACATTGACCACGGATTTAATAGCCGGCGCCGGCTTGGCGGCAAGCCCCTCCCCCACAAAGGCGTAGCGCTCGGTCACGTTGATGGTGCCACACAGGTTGGCGGCGATGTCGTCGGCCGAATCCTGCGTACCGGCAACGTTCACGATTACCTGAGGTTCAAGGTCGCTTGGAAACGAGTCCGGCTCGCGTACATCAACGATCAGATGGCGGTAGCGCTCGTGTTCGATCGCCGCCGGCAGCAGATCAAAGCCCACGACCTCGTGGCCCTCGTCCAAAAAGCGCTGCACGCACGCGGTTCCGATACCGCCCGAGGCACCCGTGATCAAAACCCGCATACTTGCTCCTTAGGCGGTTGCGTGGCGCTCGAGGTACTCGGCGCCCACGTTCTCGCGCTCCCAGCCACGCACGACCTTGTAGCCCACGGGGCTCAGGAAGACCTCGCACAGCAGCTCGGCAACAGCGCCGGTCAGCGAGCACATAAGGACCTGTACCCAGGTCCAACCAAAGAACGTGTGGCTCACCACAATGGCAAAGACCAGGTTGTCGATAAACTGGCCGACACCCGTGGACACATAGGAGCGGAAGGCGAAGCTCGCAAAGTTATTCTTTTTGAGCATACGGCCGAGCGACTGGTTGAGCGTAGAGTTGACCACGGCAGAAACGAGCATTGCCAGCGAAGAGCCCAGCACCACGTACCAGGTGCCGCCGATGGTGGCGTTAAGGGCGGTGTTGACCTCGATCATGCCTGTGTCGTAGTAGGCGCCCCACATACCGGGCGTGAGCGAGCATGCCCAAAAGCACAGGCTCACGGCCAGGTTAACCAGCAGCGCGAGGATAGAGATTTTGATGGATGCCTTGGCACCAAAGCGCTTGCAGATCATGTCCTGGCACAAAAACGAAACCCAGCTCACCACAAAGCCACAGTCGAGCGCCAGATACGGTAGGCTGATGAGCTCTTTGTTGG
>CAJJVE010000138.1:0-5069 GCA_905196265.1 uncultured Collinsella sp.
GGCACCGAGCCGTCATCCAGACTGAAGAAGGGGGAGGCCTCGCGGCCTCCCCCTTCTTTGCGTTAATACTTCACAATGTAGTTGCATTTCACCCGTGACTCGGTTGGGCTTATGGGTAATGAGCTTTTATTTAAAGACAAAAAATCGAATCACAAGGGCAACTGCTATAACCACAATGATCAATAGCAGTAATTGGAGTCGATGCTGCTTGCGTCGTTTACTTGACGATACGAAGATCGTTTTCCCTTGTTTTGGCGTCTCGAGATAACGAGCCGAATGCGTCAAGGTTTGCTTAGGTCGAGGACCTCTTTGCTGTCGAGTTTTGGGCGTTTTCGTCGGGACTTCATTGATCGCGCTGTTTTTTGATAACGGTGCATCTTTCAGATATACGGGATCGCTCGATGCTACGCCCATATGCTTACGTCCCGTCTGGGCATCCTCGAGCGTTTGATATCGATTTCTCGTAACATACTCGGGCTCTGGATCATTAATGGGCTCTTGCGAGATGTGGGGGCGATGGAACCGTGGCGGCTGCGTGGAAGTATCTTCCCCCTGCGTCGGCATAAACATATTGTTCTGGTTTTGGTCGTCCATGATGCCCTTTAGCTCGTTACCAACAACGTGTACGCGCTCATTGTAAGCCCCTTGTTATTTGTAGCTGTGGACATACTCGTTATTTAAGCCCTGGTTCAAAGAACCTTAACCTTCCCTAAACCTGAGTCATACGCACTTAGATATGCTTATAGTATTGGACTCAAAAAACCTTATAGTCGATGTATATATGAGCTCCGGGTGGGAATATATAAGAGCGTCAAAAGAAGTCCCAGTCACCTAGAAGATGACTCGGCAGTCTCATAAAGGAGTGGTAAACATGGCAAGCATGGTTCCTTATCGTTCGGTTTTTGGCGTTCGTCCCTCTGCAAGCTCACTGTTCGATCTGTTTGATGATATGAGTGACCTGGCGAACGGCTCGATTGCCTCTAAGGCGTTCCCCGTTGACGTTGAGGATAAGGGCGATGGCTATGAGGTCAAGGCTTATCTGACCGGTGTTGCCAAGGACGATATCGATGTCGAGCTTAATGAGGGCCGTCTGTCCATTAGCGTGAATGTCGAGGAAGACGAGGAGAACGAGGGCAAGAACTTCCTGCAGAAGGAGTTCAGCTCGTACAGCGCGACGCGTGGCGTGTATCTTAAGGACGCTTCGAGCGAGGGCCTCTCGGCTAAGTACGCTGACGGCATCCTGACCGTTACGGTTCCCAAGATCGTCGAGAAGAAGAACGTTACGAAGATCTCCATCGACTAACTTCGTTGGTGTTCTGCGCTATTAAAAGATAACAAAAGGGGCCGGGAAGCGATTCCCGGCCCCTTTTGCTGTCTAGGACAGTCTATTGAATGGTTGCTGGCCGATACTGGCTTGCGGGGCGTATCGAGAGATTTCGCGATCCTTGGAGAAGGGTGGCGGAGCTGCCGACCTCGTCATCCAGGGTTGCGGCTAGAGCTTTGGCATAGCTTTTGACGGTAAGACTCGGGCGATTGTTATCTTGGCTGATATGCATGGCAATGAGCTGTTCGGTGCGATCGGTAACAAGCTCGCGTGCGGCTTCGGCGGCCTGATCGTTGGACAGATGCCCTTTTGTAGATAGGATGCGCTCCTGAAGAAAGCGGGGATATTCTCCCTCGCGCAGCATGGTCACATCGTGGTTGCTTTCGAGCGCGAGGACTCGACAATCTTTGAGGGTGTTCATGGCCTGGCTCGATAGCTCTCCGGTGTCGGTGGCAAAGCCGATGGAATCATCGAGGGCGTCGAATCGATAGCCGACCGGATTGATGACATCGTGTGATGTTGAGTAGGTTTGCACGTGGACGCCGGCAATGGATAGGATGTCACCGGGATCGAATTCCTCGACGGGCAGATGCGAAAGATTTTCTTTGCTCGAAAGTGTGCCCCTGCTGGCAAAGAGGGGGCCGTGCCAGTGCTTGCACCAGACATCGAGACCCTTGATGTGATCGCTATGCTCATGAGTAATGAGAAGAGCCGAGACGTTGTCTGCCGAGAGCCCCAGTTCTGCCATGCGCTTTAATGTCTCGCGGCGAGAAAGGCCGTCGTCAATCATGATGAGCCCCCGGGGGCCTTCGATGAGCGCGCAGTTGCCTTTTGAGCCGCTGCCAAGGATATGAAGGTGCAGACGAGACATAAGATTCCAAAGGATACAATGGGTGCGAACGAATAGAGGAGGAAGCAAATGCCAACGGTATCTCAGCATTATGGACACCATGCTGCATCGTGGGCTGATGATAAAGCCCTGGCAACGCGGCAGACGGCTGCCCCCGTGGTGCTCATGGTATCAGGTGGTGCGGACTCGACGGCTTTGCTCCTTATGGCGTGCACATCAAAGTTGGATATTCTGGATGGGCGTGGTGTAGCCCCCATCGCGCGCGAGCGACTGCACGTGCTGCATGTGAACCATCATCTGCGCGGCGAGGCATCCGATGGCGACGAGGCCTTCGTGCGTGAGCTCTGCGCGCAATATGGTCTACCGCTGTGTGTTGAGCATGCCTATTTTGATGATGAATCGGGCAATATCGAGGCGGCTGCCCGCGAGGTGCGCTATGCCGCGGCGCGGAGGTATGTTCGCGAGCTCTGCGCCCAGACGGGGGCACCGCGAACGGCGGCTCGTATCTGCACTGCGCACACGTCTTCTGATCGGGCGGAAACGTTTTTGATGAACGCGATTAAGGGTTCGGGGCCCGCTGGTCTATCGAGCATTCCTCGCCGGAGAAATATCGTGGTGCGTCCCTTGCTCGACTTGACTCATGATGAGCTCGTAGGCTATCTGCAGGTGCATGGCCAGCCTTGGCGAGAGGACGAGAGCAACGAGGACGTGTCGTACTTGCGTAACTACGTGCGCCATCGGGTGATGCCGGTGGTGGCGCAGCGCAACGCGAGCGTCTGCAAGACAATTGGCGCCGCCTGCGAGATCTTAGGCGATGAGGATGCCTTTCTTTCCCAGCTTTCCGCACAGGCGTTTCGAAGCTGCCTGCGTAAGGAGGCGGCGGGTGCACTGGTGCTCGATGCGCGCCGTCTTGCCGCGGCCGAGGTGGTGATTGCTCGGCGCATGGTGCGACTGGCAATTAAGCGTATCGACCCCGACGCTCGCCCGGAGATGCGGCATGTGGAGCGCGTGCTCGCCTGTGTCGCCGAAGGTTCGGGTTCGGTCACGCTGCCGGCGGGAATCGATGCGCGCGTGGAGTTTGGCATGCTGTCATTCAAGGCCCCGGCGGCGCGCGAGGGGTTAGTTGCCGATTGGGTCACCATTCCCGGTCGATTGCCGCTGGGGGCGGGCCGCATCCTGGTGGCAGAGCCGATGGCTGTGGAGCCGGGATGTGATATTGTGCGCCGTGCTCGTGAGCTCGCGGGCGGCGGAGGGGTGGCCGCTATGGTGGATGCCGCGATGCTGGGCTTTGCCGATCGCGATAGCGAACGGATGCTCGCCGGCTCGCGCGGGGAGATTCCCGCCGAGGCGCGTTTGGCGCGTCTGTGGGTAGACGGTCCCGCGCCGGGGGATGTGATGTGTCCGTTGGGCATGAGTGGGCGAAGTAAGAAGGTATCCGACCTGCTCAACGAGGCTCGCATTCCCGTTTCTGAGCGCGCAGGCGTCCCCGTGGTGAGAACGGCTCCGGGAGGTGCCGTGGTATGGGTCGCAGGCGTTCGCACGGACGAGCGTTTTAAATGCACGGCCGCAACGCGTGTGGCGTATATGCTTCGTGTGGTCGATGCGGAATAGCGTCCCACGCCAGCTATTCTGTGCGACGTTGACGGTATTCCCGCGCTGATGGCGTATGGGCTGGAAAATATATCCCGTGCGCTGCTAGAATGTGAAGTTCGCGTCCATACGGCGGTGTGTGGGCGATAAGCACAAGAAAGGGTTGTCATGGCTTCTCAACATCCGGATATCGAGAAGGTTCTGTTTACGCAGGAGGATATCGACGGTATCGTCTCTCGCCTAGGCGAGCAGATTACTCGCGACTACGCGGGTAAGGATCTGGTGCTGATTGCGGTCCTGCGCGGCGCCGTGGTCTTTATGGGCGACCTGATGCGCAAGATCGAGCTGCCGACCAACATCGATTTCATGGCTGTTTCGAGCTATGGCGACGGTGTGAAGTCCTCGGGTATCGTGCGTATCATTAAGGACCTGGATATCGACATCCGCGGTCGCGACGTGCTGATCGTCGAGGACATTCTGGACTCGGGCCTGACGCTCAAGTATCTGATGAAGAACCTCGAGAGCCGCAAGCCCGCTTCTCTGGAGGTCGCCGCCTTCCTGTGGAAGGACGTTGAGGACCGTACCTCGGCCATCACGCCCAAGTATGTTGGAACCCATTGCCCCGATGCCTTTGTGGTGGGCTACGGCCTCGACTATGCCGAGCGCTATCGTAACCTTCCGTATCTGGGCATTTTGAAACCGGAGGTTTATTCGTAAGATGCCCGACGACCGTAACGATAACAATTCCCAGACTCCCCGGGAGCCTAAGATCCCGGGGGTGCCCGGAGGCAAGAAGCCCACGCGTACGGGCTGGCTGTATTTTATTTTGGCTTGCGCGCTCCTGGGCTACGCCTTCTTTAACATGGGCTCCGGCTTTGCCAATTCCAGCAATACCGTAAAGCTCGCGACGAGCGAGATGGTGAGCGCCATCAAGCAGGATCGCGTCGAAGATCTGACCTATACGGTTCAAGACGGAAGCGTGACGGGTCATTACTGGAAGACGAAGAAGGACAAGGGCGATACGAGCGAGCTCAAGAGCTTCTCCTCGACCTATGTCGGCTCCGATTCGCTTGCCGAGCTTATGGCGGAGCACCCCGATACCAAGTACATCGTCAACACCAATGATCCCGATTTTTGGGGCGACCTGACGATGAGCGTGCTTCCGACGATTGCCCTGATCGCCATCATGTTCTACTTTATGCGCCAGATGATGGGCGCCAACAACAGGAACATGCAGTTTGGCAAGACCAACGCCAAGACCAACGAGGCCACGCGCCCCAAGGTCAAGTTTGAAGACGTTGCCGG
>CAJJVE010000139.1:0-5007 GCA_905196265.1 uncultured Collinsella sp.
GGACGAGGCAGTCGAGGAGCTCGAGGAGATCCGTGACTTTTTGAGCGATCCGGACCGTTATCGCAAGCTGGGCGCCAAGATCCCGCGTGGCGTGTTGCTGGTGGGCCCTCCGGGCACCGGTAAAACGCTGCTGGCCAAAGCTGTAGCCGGCGAGGCGGGCGTGCCGTTCTTTAGCATCTCGGGTTCCGACTTTGTCGAGATGTTCGTGGGTGTCGGCGCCAGCCGTGTACGTGACCTCTTTAAGGAGGCCAAGTCCCAGGCTCCGTCGATCATCTTCATCGATGAGATCGATGCCGTGGGACGTCAGCGCGGAGCCGGCCTGGGCGGCGGCCACGACGAGCGCGAGCAGACGCTCAACCAGCTGCTGGTCGAGATGGACGGTTTTGAGGAGAGCGAGTCGGTCATTCTGATCGCTGCGACCAACCGTCCTGACATCCTGGATCCGGCATTGCTGCGTCCCGGTCGTTTTGACCGTCAGGTCACGGTCGACCGTCCGGATGTGAAGGGCCGCGAGCAGATCTTGCGCGTGCATGCCGAGAACAAGCCGATGGACGAGGACGTGAAGTTTGAGAAGCTCGCCCAGATGACCGTTGGCTTTACCGGCGCCGATCTGGCAAACCTGCTCAACGAGTCTGCGCTGCTGGCTGCCCGCCGCCATCGTTCCGTGATCTCGATGGATGAGGTCGAGGAATCGATGGAGCGCGTGATTGCCGGACCGCAACGCAAGGGTCGCGTGATGACCGAAGCCGAGCGCACCACGATTGCCTACCATGAGAGCGGCCATGCCCTGGTGGGTCATATCTTGGAGCACTCCGATCCGGTTCATAAGATTTCGATTGTCAGCCGCGGCCAGGCTCTGGGCTACACACTGCAGCTTCCGCAGGAGGATCACTTCCTCAAGACCAAGAACGAGATGCTCGACGAGCTCGCCGTGTTCTTGGGCGGTCGCGTTGCCGAGGAACTCATGTGCGACGACATCACGTCGGGCGCGAGCAACGATCTGGAGCGCGCGACCAAGATGGCGCGCGAGATGGTCACGCGTCTGGGCATGAGCGAGGAACTGGGCACGCAAGTGTTTGGCGAGGCGCAGCATCAGGTATTCCTGGGCCGCGATTACGCCGATCACCAGGATTACTCCGAGGAGACGGCGCGTCGCATCGACATCGAGGTCCAGCGCATTATGCGTGAGGCCCATCGCCGTGCGGTCGAGATTTTGGATGCCCGTCGCGATCAGCTCGATCTGATGGCCAAGGTGCTGCTTGAGCGCGAGACCGTCGAAGGCGACGCCGTGAACGCCCTGCTCGACAACGAGTGGGATGCCTACCTTGAGCGCGAGGGCGATATCCTGGCGGCCAAGGAGGAGCGCAATGCCAAGGCGGCTGGCATGCCGACCAAGAAGCGCGCGCCTCGTATGAGCGAGGAGGAGCTGGCGGCCGATGCCGCAGCCTTTGCGCAGGCGGCTATGCAGGAGGATGCCGAAGTCGCATCCGATGATGCCGGCGATGACTGTGCCGTCAATGCCGGCGCCGACACCGACGACGACAAATAGTCTTTGTGGTGAAAGCCTCCGCGGGGAAACCTGCGGAGGCTTTTTCTTTTTGTTGATTGGGGACAGACTTAAATGAGCGTTTTCACGCATTTAAGTCTGTCCCCAATCAACATTGCTGCGGCGCTTTTCCCGACTAAAGCGTACAATAGCGCCTATGCGAAAGGGGAACAGATGATCAACGAAACTATGTATGCTCGCGGTGCAGAGAGCTCCATCATCCGCGAGATTTTTAGCTATGGCCTTGAGCGCAAGGCGCAAATCGGCGCGGAAAACGTGTTCGATTTCTCGCTGGGCAACCCGAGCGTTCCGGCACCCGCTGCCGTCGCGGAGTCCATCAAAATGGCGCTTGAACTGCCCAGTGACCAGCTGCACGGCTACACTCCCGCACCGGGCCTACCGCAGTGCCGTACCGCCGTTGCTGAGTCGCTCAACCGTCGCTTCGGTACGAGCTATGAGGGCAAGGACGTCTTTATGACGGTGGGCGCCGCGGCTTCGCTCACCTGTACGCTCAATGCCGTTACGAATCCGGGCGACGAGGTTATTGTTATCGCCCCGTACTTTCCGGAGTATCGCGTTTGGATTGAGAAGGCTGGTTGTACGTGTGTCGAGGTGCTTGCCAACGAGGACACATTCCAGCTGAGCGTGGACAACGTGCTCAAGGCGATCAGCGATAAGACGGCGGCCGTCATTATCGACTCGCCCAACAACCCGACCGGTGCCGTGTATACGCGCGATACGCTGACGCGACTGGCCAATATCTTGCGCGAGGTCAACGCCAAGCGCGATCCCGAGAACCCGATCATGCTTATCTCGGATGAGCCGTATCGCGAGATTGTCTATGGCGCCGAGGTGCCTTGGGTGCCTTCTATCTACGAGCACACCATCGTGTGCTACTCGTATTCCAAGTCGCTTTCGCTGCCGGGCGAGCGCGTGGGGTGGATCCTGGTTCCCAATACGAATCCTCAGGCAGCGCGTCTGATGCCGGCTGTTGCGGGTGCTGCCCGTACGCTGGGCTTCGTGTGCGCACCGGCGCTCTTCCAGCGCGTGATTATCGATTGCATCGATGAGCCGAGTGACGTTGAGGCCTATGCACGCAACCGCACGGCGCTTACCGGTGCATTGGCGGAGTACGGCTACACGTATGTTGAGCCGGATGGCGCGTTCTACCTATGGGTGAAAGCGCTGGAGCCCGATGCGAACGCCTTCTGCGAGCGCGCGAAGAAGTACGAACTGCTCGCGGTGCCTTCGGATAGCTTTGGCATGCCGGGCTGGTTCCGCCTTGGCTACTGTGTGAGCTACGAGACTATCGTCAACTCACTGCCCGCCTGGAAGCAGCTGGCTGACGAGTATCGTCAAAAGTAAAGCGCTCTGCTTACAATGTTTTACGTGAAACGGGGTTTGGTTTTAAACCGGACCCCGTTGTCATGGACGTTGTGTCGTTGGGATGGAGCGGTTTTACGACCATCGAATGCTATGCGTACAATGAATATACGCGACGGCCATACCGGATAAGGAGACCCGATGCCCTACCTGCTTTCTTGTGATATCCATACTCATACGATGTTCTCCGCGCATGCGTATTCAACCATCGAGGAGAACATATATTGGGCGGCAGAGCGCGGCCTGCAGGTGCTCGGATCTGCCGACCATCTGAGCTCGATGGTTACGCCTTGCCCCAATGACCTGCGCAGTTTCCAGTTCTTTATTAACCAGGATATCTGGCCGCGCATTTGGAGCGGCGTGCTGGTGCTTCGCGGCGCCGAGGTCGATATCGTTTCGCTGGACGGAAGCTTGTTTGGCGAGGACATTCCCGTGTCGCTCGATATTGCCGGCGATTCGTACAGTCACCAGCATTCGCTGTTCGATTTGGTGACGCGTAATTTGGATTATTTGGTGGCAAGCGTGCATAACCCGCAGTTTGCCGAAGGCGCGACGCTCGCCCAAACGACCCAGATGTACATCAATGCCCTGGAGCACCCCAAGGTGTTCATGCTTGGGCATACGGGTCGTTCGGGCGTGCCGTTCGATATCGATGAGGTGCTGCTGGCGGCCAAGGCCAAGCACAAGATCATTGAGATCAATAACCATAGTCTTGAGCATGGCACGGATGCCGAGCATTGGGCCGCATGCCGCAAGATTGCCGAGCGTTGCGCCGAGCTGGGCGTGGGCATTGGCGTGTCGACCGATGCCCACATTGGCATGGCCATTGGCAAGCTTGACCATGCCCGCAAGTTGCTCGACGAGATTCACTTCCCGCTGGATTTGATTGTGACGCGTGACCGCGAGACGCTGCTGCGCGAGATGGCGGCAGCCGGTGTGTGCGACCTGCGCAAGGGGATGTAGCGAGACTCATATGCCCAACGAAGGGGGCGGTCCAGACGGGCCGCCTCCTTTCTTGTGCCGGTGGGTTAGCGGCGCTCGAGGACCGCTATGGTTTCGGTGTGGTCGGTATGGGGGAACATGTCGACGGGCGTGATCTTGAGCAGGCGATAGCCTCCGTCGAGGAGTTGGTGCAGGTCGCGCTCTTGGGTCACGGGGTTGCAGCTGATATAAGTGATGCGACGCGGCTTAAGTGCGCAGGCGGCCTCGAGGAACTCGGGGGTAGAGCCGGCGCGCGGCGGGTCGATGGAAAGGACGTCGACGCGCTCGCTGTTATCGGTGGCATCTAGGATGTAGTCGGTGGCGTCGTCGGCCATAAACCAAGCGCTGCGGGTGAGGCCGTTGAGTTCGGCATTGCGACGCGCGTCGGCAATGCCCGCCGGGTTGCGCTCCACGCCGAGCAACATAATGCCGACACCTCTGTCCTGGGCATCCTTCGCGGCGCACAGACCGATGGTGCCGCTGCCGCAGTAAGCGTCCATAAGAATGTCACCCTGCTGCAGGTCCATGCCGTCAATCGCGAGCTGATAGAGCAGCTCGGTCTGCTGCGGATTGGTCTGATAGAACGCGGTAGGGGAGATATCGAATTCGCAACCGAGCAGCTGGTCGCGCATGCACTCGGCGCCATAGACGATACGAGTTTCCTCACCCAAGATGGCGTTACCGGGACGGCCATTGATATTTTGGGCAACGGTGACGATATACGGATCGAGTGCTGCGACGGCCTCAAAGAACTCCTGTGCATGCGGTAAGTCACGCTGGGCGGTCACGAGCGTAACCATGATCTGGTCGGTGCGCCATCCGCAGCGGACGACGGCATAGCGAAGCAGCCCCAGATGCTTATCCTCATTAAAGGCGGGAATATGCAGCCGCTCAGCTTCGCGCGCGATGCCGTTGAGAATCTGGCGTGCACCGGGAGCCTCGACAGGGCACTCGGGAACGGCGACTATCTTGTGCGTGCCGCGCTCAAAAAAGCCGCATCGGACAGCGCCCTCCTTGCCGGGAGCAAAGGGGGTGGCAGCCTTATGACGAAAGCCACGTGGCGCAGGATATTTACCCGGGTCGCCCAGGGTGACGCC
>CAJJVE010000140.1:0-4992 GCA_905196265.1 uncultured Collinsella sp.
GGCCGAAGCCGGCGCGGATCCGCGAAGCAGATACGCGGACGTCCTTTCGCCCGCACCACTAAATGAAAGAGCTCCCAGTAATGGGGGCTTTTTTGTTATGGGCCTCCTGTTGGTGTCACGTGGCTGCTTCGTGCGGGTATCCTAATGCCAACGTGTGCCTATCAGAGGAGAGACCATGCTGTTGTCCGGTATCATCGCTGCTCTTACGAGCTTTCTACTTCCCATCATCATTTTGTTGCTGCTGCTCCCCAACGCCTGCTATGTCGTTGAACAGCAGCATGCCGTGATCATCGAGCGTCTGGGCAAGTTCAATCGCATCGTCAACGCGGGCTTCCACATGAAGGTGCCCGTGATCGACCGCAAGGCCGCCACGGTGAGTCTGCGCACCATGAAAAACGGTTTTGGCATCGACGTTAAGACCCAGGACAACGTGACCATCGGCCTTGAGGTCTCTGCTCAGTACCACGTGAGCTATGACATGGGCGCCGGCCCGGCAGATTCGGGCATCTACAAGAGCTACTACATGCTGCAGGAGCCCGTCGACCAGATGCGTGATTTCATCACCGACGCCCTGCGCTCTTCCATCCCTGTCTATACGCTCGATGAGGTCTTTGCCAAGAAGGATGACATCGCCAAGGACGTTAATGCCACCGTGTCCGAGCAGATGGCTGCCTACGGCTTTACCCTCGTGTCGACACTCATCACCAAGATCGCGCTGCCGACCGAGGTCGAGAACTCCATGAACGACATCAATGCTGCCCAGCGAAAGCGCGCTGCTGCGCAGGAGCTCGCCGAGGCCGACCGCATCAAGCGCGTCACCGAGGCGACCGCCGAGGCCGAGGCGATGGAAAAGGCGGGCGAAGGCATCGCCAACCAGCGCAAGGCCATCGCGCTGGGCATCAAGGATTCGCTCGAGATCATCCAGGAGACGGGTGTCGGTAACGACGAGGCCAACCAGCTGTTCATGTTTACGCAGTGGTCCGAGATGATGACAGAGTTCGCTCGCACGGGTAAAACATCGACGGTCGTACTGCCGAGCGATTTCTCGCAGTCGGCCTCGATGTTCGAGCAGATGCTGACCGCCAGCAAAGTTCAAAACGATTCGAAGGAGTAGACGCGCGTGAAATACACCGTCGTTTGCGTCGGTAAGCTCAAGGAGCGCTTTTGGAAGGACGCGTGCGCTGAGTACACCAAGCGCCTAGGTGCCTATGCCAAGGTGGATATCCGCGAGGTGGCCGATATCGACCCGGCTAAGGCGGGCGGCGTGGATGCCGCACGCGACAAGGAGGGTGCGGCGATTCTCGCAGCCCTGCCGCCTCGAGCGCATGTGATCCTGCTTGCCATTGAGGGCAAAGAGCGCTCGAGCGAGGAGCTTTCGGCGCGGCTCGACGATCTTATGCTGCGTGGTAACAGCGACATCGCCTTTGTGATTGGTGGATCGGACGGCGTGAGCGATGACGTGCGCACACGAGCCGACGAGATGCTCAGCTTTGGACGTATTACCTTGCCGCACAACTTGGCGCGCGTGGTGCTGCTGGAGCAAATCTACCGCGCCTGCAAGATCAGCCGTGGCGAGCCGTATCACAAATAGGTCGGCAATACGAAACAATGCCGTGGGACAATAGCCTTCGTTTTGAAGAGCGTGTCTGAGAGGACTATGAGATATGAAGATCGGATTTGTCGGTTTTGGCAATATGGCGAGCGCTATGGCCGATGGCTGGATCGCCGCCGGTGTGGCTGCGAGCGATATGTGCGCCTGCGCGGGCCACTACGACGCCTTGGTCGAGCGTTGTGAGGCACGTGGGATGGTTGCCTGTCGTGATGCGGCGGAGGTTGTCGCCGCATCCGATATCGTGGTTGCTGCGGTCAAGCCATACATGATTGAGAAGGTCTTCGCTCCGCTCAAAGAAACCCTTGCCGACAAGGTTGTCCTTTCGGTCGCCTGGACCTGGGATAGCGCCAAGTGGGAGCAGGTCCTGCCGGGTGTCGCACACATCTCGACGGTGCCCAACACGCCGGTTTCGGTGGGCGAGGGCGTCATCGCCTGCGAGAAGTCCTCTACGCTCAACGGCGAGCAGCGTGCCGTGGTGCTCGACCTGCTCGGTAAGCTTGGCACCGTCGTCGAGCTCGACACGAGTCTGCTGTTTGTGGGCGGTACCGTGGGCGGTTGCGCACCGGCATTTGTCGCCATGGCGATTGAAGCCTTGGGCGACGCGGCCGTCAAGCACGGTATCCCGCGCGCCGATGCCTATCGCATTGTGAGCCAGATGGTGCTGGGCACGGCAAAGCTACAGCTTGCGACTGGCCAGCATCCTGCGGCGATGAAGGATGCCGTATGCTCACCCGGCGGCGCCACCATCAAGGGCGTCGTCGCGCTCGAGGATGCTGGCATGCGCAGCGCCCTGGTCAAGGCCATCGACGCCACCCTCCAGTAAAACCTGCCATTTAGGGACAGGTTTATTTTGGCAGGTTTTTCCTGCGGTTTTGTCGTATATGCGAAAAGCGCCTCGCAACTGGCTCAATTCCAGTTGCGAGGCGCTTGCGTTTGACCAGATAAAACCGACCAAAATAAACCTGTCCCTTTTTGGCAGGTTAGTCCCAGAAGCTGTCTTGATCGTCCTCGTCCTTGGGGCCGCGGTCGACATACATCTTATGGGTGCGCTTCTCCATTACAAAGGCAAGAATCGCAAACAGTAGGATGCCGCCGGCGAAAAGGATGGCAAAACCGGTGCGGGTGCCAAACAAAAAGGAAAAAACTGCGTCCATTGGGTGCCTTCTTGCGTAGTTGGGTTGGGTCGTAAACGCTCATAAGTATATACTTGCCCATACATGTACAAGGTTGCAACCTAAATGGAATGTATATCGCCGGAGGATCTAATGCTTGATATCAAGTTTGTTCGCGAGAACCCCGATGCCATCGATACCGCCATGGCCAACCGCCAGACGTCTTGGGATCGAGAGAAGTTCTTCGAGCTCGACGACGAGCGCCGTGCCGTCATCACCGAGGTCGAGGAGCTCCAGGCTACGCGTAATGCCGAGTCCAAGAAGATCGGCGCCCTGATGAAGGAGGGCAAGAAGGACGAGGCCGAGGCCGCCAAGGAGGCCGTGCGCGCCGTCAACGAGAAGATTGACGGTCTGGCCGAGCGCCGCACTGCTCTCGAGCAGGAGCAGTACGACTTCATGGCTCACCTGCCCAACATCCCTTGCGAGGCCACGCCGTACGGCAAGGACGAGGACGAGAACATCGAGCGCCGTCGTTGGGGCACCCCGCGCGAGTTCGACTTCGACTTTAAGCCGCACTGGGATCTGGGCACCGATCTCGACATCCTCGATTTCGAGCGCGGCAACAAGCTCTCCGGCAGCCGCTTTACCGTTCTCGGTGGCGCCGGCGCCCGTCTTGAGCGCGCCCTCATTAACTTCTTCCTTGACACGCACACCAGCCGTGGTTTTAAGGAGTGGTGGCCGCCCATCGTCGTCAAGCGTCAGACCATGTTTGGCACGGGTCAGCTGCCCAAGTTCGAGGACGACGCCTATCACGTCTCGGGCGACAACTTCCTGATTCCCACCGCCGAGGTCGTGCTTACCAACCTGCACGCCGGCGAGGTTCTCGATGCTGATACCCTGCCGCGCCGCTACACCGCCTTCACCCCCTGCTTCCGCGAGGAGGCCGGCTCCGCTGGTCGCGACACCCGCGGCATCATCCGCCAGCACGAGTTCGACAAGGTCGAGATGGTCAAGTTTGCCAAGCCGGAGGAGTCCGACGAGGAGCTCGAGAGCATGACCGCCGAGGCCGAGTACCTGCTGCAGCAGCTGGGTCTCCCGTATCGTGTGATTAGCCTGTGCACCGGCGACCTGGGCTTCTCTGCCCGTCAGACCTACGACATCGAAGTTTGGCTGCCGAGCTACAACGCCTACAAGGAGATCAGCTCCTGCTCCAACTGCGGCGACTTCCAGGCCCGTCGCGCCAACATCAAGTATCGCGACCCCGAGAATTTCAAGGGCTCGCGCTATCTGCACACCCTCAACGGTTCCGGTCTGCCGGCTGGCCGCACCATGGCCGCCATTCTGGAGAACTACCAGAACGCCGACGGCACCATCACGATTCCCGAGGTTCTTCGTCCTTACATGGGCGGCCTCGAGAAGATCGAGCCGGTCGCGTAGGTTGCCTACATAAGCGATTTGCAAGGGCGCTCCTTTCTGGGGCGCCCTTTTTGTGTGCGGAGCTATACCATATCGTGCGGACAGCTCAATAGAAAACATACGAACAAACGTTCTGTATATAGCCATCTACCTGCTATGCTTATGTTAAATAGAAGCGAGAGGAAGGGGATGCGATGGAGCTGTTTGATGAGCGGGTAGTTTTGTTTGAGAGCGATGAAGGTGGGGAGCACTTACTAGTTACGTGTGAGCCATCGGGTGTGGGTGGTTTGGTGGTGCGGCAGACGAGCGAGGGCCCGTTGACCCAATGGTGTTTTGAGGAGTCGTCGCATGTAGTCGAGACTTTTGTGACGCACGAGGGGCTTGTGGCGCTTGAGCGGTTCTATGGAGTTGAGACTTCTAACCAGGTGGCGCGCATGTTGAGTATCTCGTTTGCCGATTATGACTGTGCCCAGCGGGTGCGCTCGCTTTTGAGGGAGCTCGGTGCCGGGTTCGATGTGGTTGAAAAACCGATTGATCGCATGGGGGACGCTGGCGCATGCGGAGCTGCGTAAGGAACATATTCTCAAAAAAGTTTGAGATTGTGCTTGACTCCAACTAACTAAAGTGGTTTTATATGACTTGCGCTGCGGCGTTACCTCAGCTGGATAGAGGGTCTGACTACGAATCAGAACGTCATAGGTTCGAATCCTATACGCCGCACCAATCGAACTTGAAGCCTCCGGCAACGGGGGCTTTTCTTTTATGGCAACACCGCATGGATTCGAACCTCGGTCGAGGCGCGAGCGTGAAGCGGACGCGGAGCGTCCGTAGCGAGCGGGCGAGCGCGCCGGC
>CAJJVE010000141.1:0-4984 GCA_905196265.1 uncultured Collinsella sp.
CAGCCGTCGCATGCGTGCCGCCGCACAGGAGCTTGCGATCGCCGATGCCCGTCGTCGCGTGGGCACGGTCGAGCGTGCGGTGCTCGAGTATGGTGACAACCTGACGCTCGGCTCGTTCCATCATGCCCGTCTCGATGATACCTGTGGACTCACAGCCCCGTGCCTGCTCGATGTTGCTATCATCGGAGTCGATGATTCCGGCTTGGTCCATGCACGCAGGGAGGTTCATGGAAGCCTCGAAGATTAGACTTACCGTTCCCGAGGGTATCGATCCCTCGCGCGTTTTGGGCGCCGGCGATGGCGTCCTTCGTGCGCTCGAGAACTTGGTGCGCGCCCATGTGGTTGCCCGCGGTGACAGCGTTGCCGTGAGCGGCGATCCGGACGAGGTCGAGCTTGTGGCGCGTTTTTTCGAGCATGCTTTTCGCGAGGCGGCCGCCGGACGCACACTGTCTGCCGATGATGTCTCGCGCTGTCTGGCCGTTCTGCGCGACGGCGAGCATGATGCCTCGTCGCTGCGCGATGACGTGCTGCTATCGTATCGCGGTCGCGTCATCCGCCCCAAGACGCTCGGCCAAAAGCGCTACGTGGATGCCATTCGCTCGCATACCATTACGTTTGGCCTCGGTCCCGCCGGTACCGGTAAAACCTATCTGGCCATGGCGCTCGCCGTCGCCGCGCTCAAACGCCATGAGGTAGGCCGCCTGATCCTGACGCGCCCGGTTGTCGAGGCGGGGGAGAACCTGGGCTTTTTGCCCGGCACTCTCGAGGAAAAGATCGACCCGTATATGCGACCGCTCTACGATGCCCTCTTTGACATGATGGATCGCGAACGCACCGATGAGCTTATGGAGCGTGGCGTGATCGAGATCGCCCCGCTCGCCTACATGCGCGGTCGAACGTTGAGTGATGCCTTTGTGGTGCTCGATGAGGCACAAAACACGACGCCCGAGCAGATGAAGATGTTCCTGACGCGCCTGGGTTTTAATTCCAAGTTCGTGATTACCGGCGACCTGAGCCAGCGTGACCTGGTGGGTCGTCGCGGCGGTCTTGCCGATATCGAAAGGATTTTGGGTCGCGTCGACGATGTGGCGTTTTCTCACCTGGAGCGCGCCGATGTGGTGCGTCATGCCCTGGTGGGCCGTATCGTTGAGGCCTATGATGCATACGACGACGCGCGCGAGCAACGCGCGCACGATCGAAAGGAGTCCCGTTGAGTGTATTGATCAGCAACGATGCCGAGCTCGATACGCTGCTCGATGCCCAGGAGGTGGAGCACATCTGCGGAGTTGTGCTTGCCGCCGAGGGTGTTGAGCGTGAGGTCGAGATTTCCCTTTCGTATGTCGATGAGGACGAGATGCACGAGCTCAATCTTGAGTGGCGTGGCATCGATCGCACGACCGACGTGCTTTCGTTTGAATGCGACTCGGCCTTTGACGAGGACATTCCCGCCGACGAGACACTTGAGCTCGGCGATATTATCCTGGCCCCGCAGGTCATTGCCCGCCAGGCCCCTGGCTTTGGCAACAACCCCGCCGATGAGTGCCGACTGATGCTCGTGCACGGAATGCTGCACCTGCTGTGTTACGACCACATCGAGGACGATGAGGCCGAGGTCATGGAGGCACGCGAGGATGCCATCCTGCGCGACCTGGCGCTTGAGCGCGGCGAGGACCCCAAACTCGTCCACGTCGGCCCCATAACCAATCATGCCCACGACTAGGAGCCGTCTATGATTCCCGGATCGAACAAGGACCATCCGTCCTTTTTAAAGTCGTTCTCATACGCCATGGAGGGCTTAGTCACCGCCGTCAAGACCGAGCGCAATATCAAGGTCATGCTCGTGGCGGGCGTGTGCACCGTCATTGCCGGCTGCATCGTGGGGCTTGATATTGCCGAGTGGGCTACGGTCATCATCTGCTGCGGCCTGGTGATTCACGGCGAGCTGTGCAATACCGCCATGGAGGCGATTGTCGACCTGGCGACCCAGGAGCTGCATCCGCTGGCCAAGCGCGCGAAGGATATTGCCGCTGCGTCTGTATACGTTCTTTCCATTACCGCCGCGATCGTGGGCTTGCTTGTCTTTGCCCACGCGCTCGACTTTATTTAGAAAGGGATTCCCATGTCCGACAATATGCAGCCTACCGGTGAAGTTTTGGATGACGAGGTCCTGGACGAGGCTGAAGGTGCCGATTCGTTTGACGAGGTCGAGGAGTTCGACCCGTTTGAGGGTATGAGCGACGAGGAACTCGATGCCCTTTGCGACGAGGATGAGAGCCTCGCGGGCTTTGGCGACGTGGAACCTGGTTTCCGCAGCGGCTTTGTGGCCCTGGTCGGTCGCCCCAACGCCGGCAAGTCCACGCTGCTCAACGCCTGCTATGGCAAAAAGGTCGCCATTACCTCTCCGGTGGCCCAGACGACCCGCCGCCGTATGCGCGCCGTGGTCAACCGCCCCGGCTACCAGCTGGTCTTCGTTGACACGCCGGGTATCCACAAGCCCAAGGACGGCCTGGGCTCCGAGCTTAACAAGAGCGCGTTGTTCGAACTGAACGATGTCGATGTCGTCGCGTTTCTGATCGACGCCACCAAACCCATCGGTAGGGGAGACGCCTGGGTCGCAGAGCGCGTCAAGAACGCCCGTTCAAAAAAGGTCCTGGTGCTTACCAAAGCCGACGAGGCCGATCCCGCCCAGGTTATGGAACAACTCAAGGCCGCCCACGAGCTTATGGAATACGACGATGAGATCGTGACGTCGTCGGTCAAGAACTTCAACGTCGATGCGTTTATCGAGACCGTCGCTCACTTCTTGCCCGAGGGCCCGCGTTGGTTCCCCGAGGACATGGGCACCGACGCGTCCGACGAGACCCTCGTGGCCGAGTTCGTGCGCGAGAAGGTCCTGCGTCGCACCCGCGACGAGATCCCTCACTCCGTGGGCGTCATCTGTGACGCGCTCGAGCAGACTAAGAAGGTCCTGCGCGTGCACGCCACGATTTACGTCGAGCGCGAGGGGCAGAAGGGCATCATCATCGGCAAGGGCGGCGAGATGATTAAGCATATCGGCATCGATGCCCGTCGCGATCTTGAGCGTATCTTTGGCACTCAGGTCTTTTTGGAGCTCGACGTGAAGGTTAAGGCCGGCTGGCGCGATGACGAGGCGCAAATCCGCCGCTTTGGCTATAACGCCGAAGATTAAGCCTCGGCGTTCATGGCAGGCTCTCGCACATATCGCACAAAGGTGCTCGTCCTCGACAAGACTAAGCTCAAGGAAACCGACCTGATTTTGACGATGCTCGACGAACGGGGGCGGCAGGTGCGTGCCGTGGCCAAGGGCGCACGTAAGCCTGGCGGTCGCCTTGCGGCCCGTTGCGAGCTCTTCTGCACCGTTGATATGCTGCTCGCGCATGGTCGCTCGCTCGACGTGGTCTCGCAGGCGGAGCTTATGGAGGCGCCGCTCGGTGCCGCTCCTGACTACGAGACGACCTGTGCCGCCAGCGCGATTGCCGAGGTTGCGCGCGCGTGCTCGTTCGAGGATGCCGAGGATCCATTTACCTTTGCCATCACGCAGCGAGCGCTCACGCTTGTCGGCAGCGGTCTCGACTCGGCACATATGGACCTGCTCGTGGCGGCCTTTGTCTTTAAACTGCTGTCGCACGTTGGCTACCGACCCGATTTTTCGGCATGCGTGCTGTGCGGAGACCCCATGCTGTCGTATTTTTCGCCCCAGGCGGGCGGGCTTCTGTGCGGGTCGTGCGCCTCGAGCGTGCCTGGCGCCGAGTTGGTATCAGTCGGCGAGGTCGCATGGCTGCGCGCTCTGATGTCCATGACGTTCGATGCCCTTATGGACGAGCGGATCGATCCGCATACGGCTGCTTTTTTGCTGGGGCTTTCGCATGTTTGGGCCGCCACACACGCCGATCAGCGGCTCCGTGCGATGGAATTCATGTTGGGTCGGTGATGATGCGCAGGCGCGCGTCGCTTGTGGTAACATACCGACCTGTTGGTACCTCGACCTTGGATGTTCGCTCCACCGGCGACTTCCCAGTCCGAGGCGAATAGAGTCGTCCTCGGGCGACGCGAAACGAAAGGTGAAACAATGACTGTTTCCAAAGAGCGCAAGGCGGAGCTGACCGCCCAGTTCGGTAACTCCCCGGTCGATACCGGTAACCCCAAGGTTCAGGTCGCCATCCTGTCCGAGCGCATCAAGGAGCTGACCGAGCACATGAAGTCCCACCAGAAGGACTTCCACACCCGTCGTGGCCTGCTCATGCTCGTCGGCCGTCGTCGTCGTCTTCTCTCCTACATCAAGAAGAACGACATCGTCGAGTACCGTGAGCTCATCAAGGCTCTGGGCATCCGCGACAACATCCAGTAAGGATTTGTACATGCTAAGAGCGTCCTGCGCAGCGGGGCGCTCTTTTTGTGTAAGGGCGTGAACAATCACGCTCTGAAGCGTGGCGGGGGCAGGGGGCCCGCGTCACATGAGAAGCCCGCAGGCAAGGGGCCTGTGGGGTAAAGGAGAACAATGACACTCGTATCCAAGACCTTTGAGCTGTACGGCAAGACCTACACCTTCGAGTCCGGCGAGCTTGCCAAGCAGGCCACCGGCGCTTGTCTGGTCAAGCAGGGTGACACCACGATGCTCGATACCGTGGTCGTCTCCAAGGAGCGCAAGAATTACGACTTCTTCCCGCTGACCGTCGACTTCAACGAGAAGATGTACGCTGCCGGCCGTATCCCGGGTGGCAAGCGCGAGGGCCGTCCCAGCGAGAAGGCCACGCTCACGGCTCGTATGATCGACCGCCCGATCCGCCCGAGCTTCCCGGACGGCTTCCGCAATGAGGTGCACATCGTCGCCACCTCGCTCGTCGCCGACCAGGTTAACCCCTTCGACGTCATCAACGTCATGGGCGCCTCTTTGGCTATGACGCTCGGCGGCGTGCCCTTCGAGGGTCCGCTTGCCTGTGTGCGCATCGGCCGCAACGTGGAG
>CAJJVE010000142.1:0-4946 GCA_905196265.1 uncultured Collinsella sp.
AAATTGCCAACCACGAGATCCCCTCGACCGTTGTCTATGAGGACGATCAGGTCATCGCCTTCGACGACCTCAACCCCCAGGCGCCGGTCCACACGCTCGTGATCCCCAAGAAGCACTACAGCGACATCGCCGACAACGTGCCTGCCGAGACCATGGGCGCCATGTCCCACGCCATCCAGGAGGTCGCTAAGGCCAAGGGCCTGGAGGACGGCTTCCGCGTCATCTCCAACAAGGGCGTTAACGCCGGTCAGACCGTCATGCACTTCCACATGCACGTCCTCGGCGGCAAGAACCTGGGTGAGAACCTCATCTGAGGGCGCACAGCCCGTCGCCTTGGCTGCCTTTGGAGTAACCTATGCAGCTTTCTCAACTCGAATACCTTCAAGCGGTAGCGAACTACGGCGGCGTGCGCAAAGCGGCTCGCGCCGTTCACGTGAGCCCACAGGCTGTTTCGTCGGCAATCAAAAAGTTGGAATCTGAGTATCAGATTGTTTTGCTCGACCGATCGGCGGGGGAGGCTGTTTTGTCTCCGGCGGGCAGAGAATTTGCGCGTCGTGCACGCGTGGTCTTGGCACAAGTCGACGATCTCAAAAAGTACGCTCAATCGGGGAACGGTGGCGTTTCGCCCGACGGCCACTTCCGTCTTTACGCCCCCTGTCTTCACGGGCGGGGGCGTCTTTTTTCCGAAAACTGGTACGACTCGTTTGAAAGCTCGCACCCCCAGATTCACCTTGATGTTTGGCATCAGCCAACGGCCACATGCTTTGAATCACTTGTGCTTGGAATTTCGGACGCGGCCATCTCATTTGAGGAACCAAGGGACAGCGTCCTTTCTTCGAAATACTTGGGTGAAAAGGAGCTCAAGGTTCTTTCGTGTCCAGCGGGTCATCAATCTGTGGGCGCCATGACCATTCGCGAGTTACTGAGCGGCAGGCTCGCTGTTCCCATTAATTTGTCACCCTGTCTCAATGCGATTAACCAATGTCCCGAGGCTCAGCTGGTTAATTTCCGCTTCCGCGACGTCGAATACGGAAACAGGGCGCAGGCTGAGTTTCTTCAAGCCGGGGGATTGATATTGAGTTTTTCTGGCTCTTCTCTCGCAACAGATGGACTGGAAGTGAGCGAGTGCTCCATTGAAGGCTCGCATGACGTGGCCTTGCCCATCTATTTTTGCTATCGACAAAATGCCTGGACCGATCGACACCAGACGGTATTTCTTCATCTATTGCGTCATCTCGCTTCGTGAGGCCATTTGGCCTCGTGGCGTCAAGTGAATGTTGACGCCTTGTAACACATGACTGACGGCTTTGCCCTCATGCTTTTCCAAGATTTCGGTTTGGGCTATTGGCTCTTGGAGGGCGGAGCATGAAAAACCGTACGGTTTTGCTTTATATGACATTCGTTTTTCTGTCGAACTTCAGCACCATTTTGTATTTTCTGACGGTTTACCTTGAATTCGTCGGATTCTCGATGGTAGCGATTTCTAGCATGATGATTGCATACCAAGTGAGTAAGTTCATTCTTGAGGTTCCTACTGGTTATATTGCTGACAGGTTTGGACGAAAGACAAGCGGTCTCGTTGGCGTCGTGGGAATGCTTGGATACTACGCCGCCCTACTTTTCGCCCGTTCTCCTCTGCTTTTAATCGGCGCGTTTGCTCTCAAAGGATTTGCAGTTGCATGTGTGAGCGGATCCATAGAAGCGATCTACATTGACAGCGTCTCTCAGGACCAGCTCGTAAGACTTAATGTCGTTGAGCGATTTGTTTTCTATGCCTCTTATGCCATCTCCGCTTGCGTGGGCGGTTTCATTTCGTCTGTCGGTGCATATCTCATTGGTCTTTCGGCAGATATCATCGCAATGGTGTTGACGTTGGTTGTCGTTGCCTGCATTCCTGAGATGCGAAGAGGGGACACTGCAGCGACACCTAAGCGTGGAATTAGCCCGAAGATGATCGGTGCCGCTATTGCGCGTAACGGCATTCTTCGTTCAGCGTTCATCATGGACTGCTCTCAGGCATTTGCTTTTGTCGCCCTGGAAGACTTTTTCTCACTGTTGCTTGCGGGTCGCGGAATGAATGCCGTCGCTTCGGGTGTGATCATTGCGGTCCAGCTCCTTGCCTCGGCCTCCATAGGGTTCATTGTGCCCAGTGTGATTGCTCGTGTCGACAAGGGTCGTTTTGCGCGTATTTGCGGCATCGTGCGCCTTTCCCTGACTGCTCTGTTTTTGATTCCCTTTACTCCGGTCTACTTGCTGCCCGTGTTCTATGTACTGCAGACGGTCGCTTACTCGTTATTTGCTCCCATTAAATACTCAATTTTTCAAAATGCTGCTGATTCTTCGATGCGCTGTTCACTGATTTCGGTTCAAAGCCAGATGGTTGCGGTGGGTGCCATCCTTTTCTATCTGTTCAATGCTGCGTTGAGCAGCATCGCGGGCATTCGAGTCATATTGCTTGTAGCGCTCGGGATTTCTTCTTTGGTGTATATCCCCGCGCTCTTTCGTCTTACAAGCCAAAGGCCATGAGTATTTGGTCACCGATAACTTATATATCAACGCAATAAACCCGAGCGCGAGGGCGTTTGGGTTTATTATTGAAGCGTATGTAACCTGGCGGCGCCACACCGCCTGTTAGTAGGGAGACACATGAACGTTCTGGTCGTCAACGCAGGATCTTCGACCCTTAAGTATCAGGTCATCGATACCAAGTCCCACAAGGTGTCCGCAAAGGGCTCCTGCGAGCGCGTCTGCTTTACCGGCGGTACCTTCACCCACGCTGCCAACGGTTCCAAGAAGGTGACCGAGAACATCGAGTTCCCCGACCACAAAGTCGCCATCGAGGTCGTCCTGAAGGACCTCGAGGCCAACGGCGTCAAGATCGAGGGCATCGGCCACCGTATCGTTCAGGGCGGTTGGTACTTCGGCGATTCCTCCCTCGTCGACGAGGACGTCCTCGCCAAGATCCGCGAGGTCGCTCCGCTCGCCCCGCTGCACAACAACCCCGAGGCCAACGTTATCGAGTACTGCCTCGAGCAGTATCCCGACCTGCCCAACGTCACGGTCTACGACACTGCTTTCCACTTCAATATGCCCGAGGTCGCCAAGACCTACGCCCTGCCCAAGGACGTCTGCGACAAGCTGCACATCCGTAAGTACGGCGCCCACGGCACCAGCTACCGCTACATCTCCAAGAAGGTTGCCGAGATGACCAACGGCGAGGCCCGCAAGGTCGTCGTGTGCCACATCGGTTCCGGCGCTTCCCTGTGCGCCATCGAGGACGGCAAGTGCATGGACACCACCATGGGCTTCACGCCTCTTGATGGGGTCCTCATGGGCACCCGCTGCGGCTCCATCGACCCTGCTACCGTGTGCTACTTGCAGCGCGAAGGCGGGTTCACCTTCGACGAGGTCGACGAGATGATGAACAAGAAGTCCGGCCTTTTGGCTGTGACCGGCGGCAAGACCAACGACTGCCGCAACGTTGAGGAGCTCGCCGCTGCCGGCGACCCCGAGGCCCAGCTCGCCTTCGATATGTTCGTCTACAAGATTGCCGCCAAGGCCGCCGAGATGGCCACTTCCATGTGCGGCATGGACACCCTGGTCTTTACCGCCGGCATCGGCGAGCACGCTCCGGCTGTCCGCGCTGGCGTGGCCGACCGTCTGGCCTTTATGGGCGTCAAGATGGACCATGCCCGCAACGCCCTGCGCGGCGACGGCGCTTGGTGCCTGTCCGCCAAGGATTCCAAGGTCAAGATCTTCGTCATCCCCACGGATGAGGAGTTCATGATCGCTTCTGACGTCGAGCGCATCGTCAGCGGTAAGTAATTGCAAGAGGGGAGGGGCTGGACGACCGAGTGCCGTTCGGCCCCTCTTTTGCGCTCGTTGGGCGATATGCTGATATCTATTTATCAAGATATGATAACTTCTTATTAAAATGCGGCCGCCTTAAGAGGTCTGCGTCGACCGTATTGCACTGCAAAGGAGTCTCATGAACGTACTTGTTGTCAACGCCGGCAGCTCAAGCCTTAAATATCAGCTTCTGGATACCGATACCCGCGAGGTTTTCGCCAAGGGCAACTGCGAGCGTATCGGCTCGGACATGGGTATCTTTGGCCACTCCGAGAACGGTGGCGCCAAGCAGACCGAGGAGGTTCCCTTCCCCGATCATCGCTCTGCTATCGCTCGTGTGCTCGAGGAGCTCGAGAAGACCGACTTTACGATCGATGGCATTGGGCATCGTATCGTTCAGGGCGGCTGGCACTTCGATGATTCCGCAGTCGTTGACGACGAGGTCATGGCTAAGATCCTTGAGGTGGCCCCGCTCGCCCCACTGCACAATTTCGGCGAGGCCGCGGCAATCGAATATTGCCGCGAGAAGTATCCGGAGCTGCCCAACGTGGCCGTCTTCGACACCTCGTTCCACATGACCATGCCCGAGGTTGCCTACACCTACGCGCTGCCCAAGGACGTGTGCGACAAGTACCATGTGCGCAAGTACGGCGCCCACGGTACGAGCCACCGCTACGAGTGGATGATGGCAAAGGAGATTCTGGGCTCGTGCTGCCACCGTCTGCTTTCGTGCCATCTGGGCAACGGCGCTTCGCTCGCCGCCATTGAGGACGGCGTTTGCCGCGACACCACGATGGGGCTCACGCCGCTCGACGGCCTGATGATGGGCACCCGTTGTGGTTCCATTGACCCTGCCACCGTGTGCTACCTCCAGCGCGAGGGCGGCTACAGCTATCAAGAAGTCGATGACATGATGAACAAGCAGTCTGGTCTGCTTGCCATCTCGGGTATCTCCAACGATGCCCGAGACATCCGTACACGCGCCTCCGAGGGCGACGAGCGCTGCCTGCTCGCCTTCGATATGTTCGCCTACAAGGCTATGCAACAGGCCGGTTCCATGATTGCTTCTATGGCGGGCGTGGATACCATCACCTTTA
>CAJJVE010000143.1:0-4892 GCA_905196265.1 uncultured Collinsella sp.
GGCGTACATGAAGTCGACGCCGGGCTTAAAGCCAGCCTTCTCCACGGCCTTGGTAATGTACTCGAACGGCTCGGCATTGGTCTTAAGGTTGGGGGCAAAGCCGCCCTCGTCGCCCACGCCGCCGCCCAGGCCGGCCTCGTGCAGCACGCCCTTGAGGGTGTGATAGACCTCGGCGCACCAGCGCAGGCCCTCGGCAAAGCTCGGAGCACCCACGGGCATGATCATGAACTCCTGGAAGTCAACGTTGTTGTCGGCATGCACGCCACCGTTGAGGATGTTCATCATGGGCGTGGGCAGCAGATGAGCGTTGACGCCGCCCAGGTACTGGTACAGCGACAGGCCCGCCGACTCTGCCGCAGCGCGGGCAACGGCCAGCGACACGCCCAGAATCGCGTTGGCACCGAGCTTGGTCTTGTTGGGGGTACCGTCCGCGGCGATCAGCGCGGCATCGACAGCGCGCTGGTCGAAGGCATCGAGGCCCACGACGGCATCGGCGCACTCGTTGTTGACGTGCTCGACGGCCCGCGAGACGCCCTTGCCCAGGTAGCGACCCTTGTCGCCGTCGCGCAACTCGCATGCCTCAAAGGCGCCGGTCGAAGCGCCCGAAGGCACCATTGCGCGGCCAAAGCTGCCGTCCTCGAGCACGACCTCGACCTCGACGGTGGGATTGCCGCGGCTGTCGAGCACTTCACGACCGTAGACGTCCAAAATATCGCTCATGTTGTCTCCCTCTCACTTGGAAACGTAGTTAATGCAAGCGACTGGCCGACCGTGCACCATCGGTGCGCCTCCGTAAGTTAGCCATGTCGCACTTTTTGCATTATGCCCCAAGTTAGCCGAGGGATTCACTTGTTTTTCGAAAAATTTAGCGGGAACGATGAGGCATATCAGCCCGTCGTTCCCGCAGTTTTACTCCTCCGCCTTTGCGGCATCCCAGAGGTCGTTGAGGCCGTGGGTCGAAAGCTCAGCCAGATCTACATGAGCGTTGGCCGCCATCTGCTCCATCGCGGCCCAACGGCGGCGGAACTTTGCCGTGCTGGCACGAAGGGCGCTCTCGGCGTCAATGCCCTCCTTGCGCGCAACGTTGACCAGGGCAAAGAGCAGGTCGCCAAACTCCATCTCGCGCTCGGACGAGCCGGGGGCCTCGGCCTCAAACTCGGCACGCTCCTCAGCGACCTCGTCCCACACGTCCTGGACCGTCTCCCACTCAAAGCCCACGGCCGCCGCCTTGCGCGACACCTTCTGCGCCTGCATCAATGCCGGCAGATGCGTGGGCACGCCGTCGAGTAGGCCCTCGGGTGCAGCCTCGCCTGCCGCCACGGCTTTGTCCTTGGCGGCCTTCTCAACAAGCTTGACCTCGTCCCAGATCTTGAGCACCTCATCGGAGTTATCGGCATCCGCATCGCCAAACACGTGTGGGTGGCGGCGGATGAGCTTGGCGTCGATATCGCGTGCCACATCGGCCAGCGTAAACTCACCGGCGTCCGCCGCAATCTGCGCATGCAGCACTACCTGCATGAGCACGTCGCCGAGCTCCTCGCGCAGGTGCGCCGCGTCGTCCGCCTCGATGCAATCGAGCGCCTCGTAGGCTTCCTCAATCATGTTCTTGCCGATGCTCTGGTGCGTCTGTTCGCGATCCCACGGGCAGCCATCGGGCTGACGCAGACGCCAGATGGTCTGCACCAGATGCTGCAGCTCGGCCGACGCGTCGACCAGCGTGGACAGATCGCGCGAGCCCTCGGCAT
This sequence comes from uncultured Collinsella sp., assembly GCA_905196265.1. Lineage (GTDB taxonomy): Bacteria > Actinomycetota > Coriobacteriia > Coriobacteriales > Coriobacteriaceae > Collinsella. The sequence continues at coordinate 1,746 of CAJJVE010000143.1, forward strand.
TTTGTTGAGCCATGTGCTGCGCCATGGTTATTCCTCCTCCAGGATCACGTGACGGAACGCACCGCCCTCGTAGATGCCGTAGCTGTGCGAGCCGTCCTTGGGGATGCTCACGCTGCCGGGGTTGAAGAGCCACAGGCCCGGGTGCGCCTCGCTTGCCTCGTTAACCTTGATGTGCGTGTGGCCGTAGACGAGCGCGGAGCCCTCGGGCAGCGCGGGCGCGTGGTCGACGCTGTTGTGCATGCCGGCGCCAAAGACATGGCCGTGCGTCAGGAACAGTTCACGACCGGTCTCGTCGAACAGCGTGGCGTAGTCCGCCATGACGGGGAAGTCGAGCACCATCTGGTCGACCTCGGCGTCGCAGTTGCCGCGCACCGCGATGATGCGGTCGGCCAGGGCGTTGAGCAGCGGAATCACACGCTTGGGGGCGTAGTCGCGCGGAAGGTCGTTGCGCGGGCCGTGGTAGAGCAGGTCGCCCAGCAGAACGATGCGGTCGGGTTGCTCGGACTCGATGGCGGCGCAGAGGCGCTCGGTCCAGTATGCCGAGCCGTGGATGTCGGAGGCGATGAGGTATTTCATGGTGGTCCTTTCGGGAGGGGTTGATGGGGCTGGGCGCGAGATGTCGCCGACCGCGTTACTCAAATCGCAGTGCCGAGGCTTGTGCCGCCTGCATCACGCGCTGGAGCGGCACGTTATGCTCGCGGGCAAGACGGGCGCAGTCCTCGTACTCGGGCGCCGCACGCTCACTGCCGTCGGGCAGGGTGGCTACTTTGACGGCCACCTCGCCCCAAGGCGTCGTCACTTGCTCAAAGCGGCGTGGTAGGCAAACGCGCTCCATGACCTGGCGACGGATGCCGTTGGTCGTGGTCTCCAAAAAGATAATCGTCTGCAGGCGCTCGATATCCTCGTGGGTGCAGATTACCTGCAGCTGCCAGCCGGGGCGACCTTTCTTGCAATAGAGGGGCAGCCAATGTACCTCGCGCGCACCGGCCTCGCGCAGGCGGTCGGCGGCGAAGGCGAGCACCTCGGGCGACGCGTCGTCGATGTCGCATTCCAGCTTGACGATGGTCTCGGGCGCATCGGTCTCGCGGGACAGCGGAGATGTACTTCCACGTTGCATACGGTCCGGATCCTTTCCGCGCGGGCTCGTTTTGTTCACTCAAACGCTAGCACATCGGACGTGGCACAGGCGTGACTTTCGTCCGTCGCCGCCCTCGCTCCTATCCAAACATGTACGTCAGCCTCCAAACATGTCATTTTTTGTCGGTTTTGGAGGCTGATGTACATGTTTTGAGAGCAAGCGAGAACGCACCGCGCAGCCTTTCCAATCGATTTCGAGCTCCGGCGTGCCCGGCGTGTTGAGAGCTGCGCCATTACAATGGAGCAGATTCGCCGAATGCAAAGGAGCCGCCATGCCCGCATGCCCGCTGGTCGACTGCCACACCCATACTTCGTTTTCGGACGGCCATGCCTCGTTTGAGGACAACGCCCGCGCTGCTGCCGCCGCCGGCTGCCGCGCCATGGTCTCGACCGACCACCTCACCCTACCCGCCAGCATGGACGCCAACTGCGAAGTGCAGGTTGTCGAGGGCGACTTGCCGGCACATCGTCTGGCCTTTGAGGACGCCCGCAAACTCGCCGCGCAGATCGCGCCGGAGCTCACCTTTATCTACGGTTTTGAATGCGATTGGTACGAGGGCTGCGAACCCTTGGTTGAGCGCTGGTCCCAGGGCGCCGTCGTGCGTCTGGGCAGTGTGCATTGGATTGGCAACCCGGGCGATATTGCGGCAGGCGCTGCGGGCACGGCAGGGACAGAGGGTGTCGCACGCCCCGATAAACCCGATTCCCTTTGCGGTTGGATCGACGACGACACCAACCTGCACGTTTGGGAAAACCTGGGCGTGCGCGGCGTGTGGGAGCGCTATGTCGACGACTGGTGCCGTGCTTGCGAAAGCTCGCTCAACTTTGATGTAATGGCCCACCCCGACCTGGTCATGCGCTTTTCGAAGGAAGGGTTTGCGCCCGACTTTGACCCCGCGCCGTTTTGGCAGCAGATGGCCGAGTGCGCCCACGACACGGGCCGCCGCGTTGAGGTCTCGACGGCCGCACCGCGCAAGGGCCTCGACGACTATTACCCCTCGACGGGGCTGTTGCGTTGCTTCGCCCACGCCGAGGTACCCATCACCTTTGGCTCGGACGCGCACCGCGCCTGCGATATTTGCTGGAACATCCGCGAGGCTCAGGCCCACGCTTACGATTGCGGCTATCGAACCTTCGACATCCCCCACGCCACCGGCGAATGGGAATCCACACCCCTCGCCTAAAACTAGTGGCGGCGAGCGTTGAGTTCGCCGGCCAGTTCGTCGAGGGTGATACCGTAGCGTTCGAGCGTTACGAGCAGATGGTAAATCAGGTCGCCGGCCTCGTAGCGGATGTGGTCGTGATCGTTATCTTTGCAGGCCATGATGACCTCGCTCGCCTCCTCGGCAAGCTTCTTGAGCAGCTCGTCCTCGACGTCGGTCAGCAGGCGAGCGGTATAGCTCTCCTGCGGCGACGCGTCGCGACGACCGTGAATCACCTCGGCCAGACCCGTCAGCGTCTCGCCGATATTTCCATCCTGAACATTTGCGGTGCGCACACCCATAGTTCAATCCTTTCCGTTTTACCGAGCGCCCAACAGGGCGCTCGCCTTAGGCGAGTTTCTTAAAGAAGCAGGTACGGTTGCCGGTGTGGCAAGCCGGGCCCGGAGAATCGACCTTGACCAGCAGCGTATCGCTATCGCAGTCGGCCCAGAGTTCCTTGACCTCCTGCATATTGCCGCTCGTCGCGCCCTTGTTCCAGAGCTCCTGGCGGCTGCGACTCCAAAACCACGTAGTCCCGGTCTTAAGCGTCAGCCCCACCGATTCCTCGTTCATCCAAGCAACCATAAGCACCTCACCAGTGTCATACTGCTGAACCACACAAGGAATCAGCCCGCTGGCGTCGTACGTAAGCTTTGAAGGATCGGTTATCTCTTCCATTTCTCTCCTCAAATTCAAACTTCGCAGGTCGGCGAGGGTTGCCCAGGCACCCGAGATTCCGAGCGACAAGCCCGACGACGCGTACTTAAGTACGCGAGGAGGGTTGGAGCCGGAAGGTCGGGTGCCTGGG
>CAJJVE010000144.1:0-4885 GCA_905196265.1 uncultured Collinsella sp.
CCAACGATTGTCAAATACGTACCGATTAATCGGTAGCAGAGAAAGGAAGGAGGGTGTCATGGAGAAGCATAAAGTGATCTGCCCGTATTGCGGCGCCGGTTGCCAGTTTAACCTCTTGGTCCAAAACGGCCAGGTCGTGGGTACCGAACCGCTCAACGGCATCACCAATCAGGGCGAGCTGTGCCTTAAGGGCATGAGCGGCTACGACTTCATCAACGACACCAAGATCTTGACTCCTCGCGTACTGCACCCGATGATCCGCCGCACCAAGGGCGCGGATCTTGAGCGCGTAAGCTGGGACGAGGCACTGGATTTCACCGCATCTAAGATGCAGGCCATAATTGACGAATATGGTCCTAACGCTGTCATGACCACCGGCTCTTCGCGAGGCGGCGGCAATGAGGCGAACTACGTCATGCAGAAGTTTACGCGTGCGTGCATCGGCACCCACAGCGTGGACAACTGCGCCCGTACTTGACACGGCCCTACTGTCCTCGGTCTGATGGACACGGTTGGTTCAGGTTGCATGTCATGCTCCATCCCCGGTATGGAGGATGCGGGCTGCATTTTCCTCTTCGGCTATAACCCTGCCGATTCGCACCCCATCGTCGCAAGGCGTATCGTGCGAGCCAAAGAAAAGGGTTGCAAGATCATCGTCGCCGATCCGCGCCATATCGAAACCGCGCGTATCGCCGATCTCTACCTTCCGATCAAGAACGGTTGCAACGTCGCGTTCCTCAACGCCTTTGCCAACTGCTTGGTCAACGATGGCCTCTACGACAAGGAATTCGTCGCCGAGCACACGAACGGCTTTGACGAGTGGTGGGAGACCATCAAGAACTACACTCCCGAATCCGTACAGGACATCACGGGTGTCGAGCCCGCGTTGATCCACCAAGCTGCCGAGATGTACGCCACGGCGAAGCCCTCTGCCATCATTGGCTGGGGCATGGGCGTATGCCAGCAGAAGCAGAACCTGAAGACGGTGCACACCATCGCCTCCATCGCCTGCGTTGCCGGCCAGATCGGCAAACCCAACTCCGGCCTCGCGCCCGTGCGTGGCCAGAATAACGTCCAGGGCTCCTGCGATATGGGCATGCTGCCCAACCTGTACCCTGGCTACCAAAAGGTCACTGACCCGGCTGTGCGTGCCAAGTTTGCAAAGGCTTGGGGCGTGCCCGAGGAGAAGCTCCCGCTCGAGGAGGGCTACAAGCTCACCGACCTGGGCCACCTGGTCGACGAGGGCAAGGTGCACTGCTTCTACAACTACGGCGAGGACCCGGTGCAGACCGAGCCCGATTCGGCCGGTATGCGCAAGACGCTCTCCGAGCTGGATCTGTTCATTTGCCAGGACATCTTTATGACGCAGACGACTATGCTCGCCGACGTCATCCTGCCTGCCACCTCTTGGGGCGAGCACGAGGGTGTCTTTACCGCATCCGACCGTAGCTTCCAGCACTTTGACGCGGCCGTTCCGCCCAAGGGCGAGTGCCGCCACGATTGGGAGATCTTCGCGGACCTGTCTACGCGCATGGGCTATCCCATGCACTACGACAACACCGAGCAGATCTGGAACGAGTGCATTAGCCTGTGCCCCAACTTTGTGGGCGCGACCTACGAGAAGATGGCTCCCGAGGGCGGTTACGCCCAGTGGCCGGTCAAGAGCACCGATGTGAACGACCACGGTACGCCCGACATGTTCGCTGGTGGCAAGTTCACCACCAAGGACGGCCGCGCCAACCTGATGGCGCACGACTGGGAGGCGCCCTCCGAGCTTCCCGACGATGAGTACCCGCTCATCCTGTGCACCGTCCGCGAGGTCGGCCACTACAGCTGCCGCTCGATGACCGGCAACTGCAAGACGCTGGCGCTGCTCGCCGACGAGCCCGGCTTTGTCCGCATGAATCCCGCGGACGCCCAGGCACGCGGCATCAAGAATGGCGACATCGTCTCGATCCACAGCCGCCGCGGCCAGGTATACAGCCGCGCCGACGTGAGCGACCGCATCAACAAGGGCACGGTCTATATGACCTACCAGTGGTGGATCGGCAAGTGCAACGAGCTGACCATGCACAAGGTCGACCCGGTCTCGCATACGCCCGAGGACAAGTTCTCCGCCTGCCAGGTCGACGCTATCGCCGACCAGGTCTGGGCCGAGGGCGAGGTCGAGCGTCAGTACACCGAGCTCAAGCAGGCTCTGGTGGACGCCGCCGCTCCCCAGGACGTTGAGCCTGGCGCCGCCAAGTTCGACGACGAGACGCACGTGAATCAAATCGTGTAGTCCCGTTCTCGTTGGCTTTTTGGGCCGGGCGTCCCGTACGTTCGGGAGCCCGGCCCGTTATTTTGAAAGGAAGTGGGGATGAACCGCTTCATCGACATCAACCCGGAGAGGTGCATCGGCTGCGGAACATGCCAGTCCGCCTGTGCAGATGCCCACCGGATGCAGGGTCTTCAGGATACGCCGCGCCTGGCGCTCGTGAAGACCGGCGGTATTTCGGCCGCCCTTGCCTGCCACCATTGCGAGGGTGCCCCCTGCGCCGAGGTCTGCCCGGTGAATGCCATCGAGCACGATGGCGATCGCATCCACGTCAAGGAGCAGGAGTGCATCGGGTGCAGGCTGTGCGCCATCGCGTGCCCCTTCGGAGCCATCCATCCCGATGGCACGTCTATCGCCGGTGTCGCAGGCATGTGCGACCCGACGCCTTCGTATCCTAAGTCCCTGAGCAGCCTGCTTACGTGGGCTCCCGGCCAGTACACCTGCGCTGTTAAGTGCGACCTGTGCGCCTTCGATCCGGACGGTCCGCATTGTGTGGCGGCGTGCCCCACCAAGGCGCTGACCGTCATGGGCGGCGCGGCCGATCGCGAGCTCGACGAGGCCAAGCGCCTGCGTTCGATCGAAAACGGTCCGGTCGTCGACGTTACCGCTGTGGCCCAGGGCCTGTCCGAGAAAGCAGAAGGGAGCGTAAACAATGGATAGCATGACGCTGTTTATCGCATCGCTTGCCGTCGCGTGCATCGGTGCGCTCGCCTCGGTTCTGCTGATCAAGGCCGATAACGCCGCCAAAACCGCCGGCTGCCTTATCGGCGCCGTCGCCGCGGTGCTTTCGTTTGTGGCCGGTATCCAGGCCGTGCTGGGCGATGTCACGTCGGTCGACACCATCGTGTTCTTCCCGTTTGCCCATTTCCAGCTGCTGCTCAATCAGCTGTCCGGCCTGTTCGTGGCGCTCATCTCGGTGCTCGCGTTTGCCGGTTCGATCTACGGTCTCAACTACTTTGATGAGTACCCGGGCAAAAAGGGCCGCGCCGGTTTCTTCTTTAACACCTTCGTGGCGTCCATGATGCTCGTCATCACCGCCGACAACGTGTTTTGGTTCCTGGTCGCCTTTGAGCTCATGTCGCTGACCTCGTACTTCCTGGTCGTGATCGAGGAGAACGAGAACTCCATCCACGGCGGTTGGCTCTACTTTGTGATCGCACACGTGGGCTTTGTGCTCATCATGGCGAGCTTCCTCACCATGACCAACTTCGCCGGTGGCTCGTTTGCCTTTGCGGCCCCGCGGTCGCATCCGTGTGCTTCGTGCTCGCCTTCTTTGGCTTTGGCGCCAAGGCCGGTATCATCCCGCTGCACGGCTGGCTGCCCAAGGCACATCCCGAGGCGCCGTCCAACGTGTCGGCCCTCATGTCCGGCGGCATGATCAAGATCGGTATCTTCGGCATCCTCAAGGTTGGTCTCGACCTGCTCTCCGCCTCGGGCGTTCAGGTTTGGTGGGGCCTTATGGTCATGGTCTTCGGTGCGATCTCGTCGGTTCTCGGCGTGGCCTTCGCCCTGCAGGAGCATGACATCAAGCGCCTGCTGGCCTATCACTCCGTCGAGAACATCGGCATCATTCTGCTCGGCGTCGGTGCCTCCATGGCCGCCATGGCGCTCAACTCGGTCGGTATCGCCGTCCTGGCTCTGATGGCCGCCCTCTATCACACGTTTAACCACGCGATGTTTAAGGGCGAGCTGTTCTTGGGCGCCGGTGCGCTGCTGTACTCCACGGGTACGCGCAATATGGAGAAGATGGGCGGCCTGTTCCGTCGTATGCCGGCAACGGCCATCTGCTTCCTCGTTGGCGCGCTTGCCATCTCGGCCATCCCGCCCTTTAACGGCTTTGTTTCCGAGTGGTTTACCTACCAGTCGCTGTTTAATGCCGCCATGCAGGGCGACAAGGCCGTCATGATCGTGGCCGTGTTCGCTGCCGTCGCGCTTGCCATTACCGGCGCGCTGGCTGTCACGTGCTTCGTCAAGGCCTATGGCGTCTCCTTTGCCTCCGCGCCCCGTTCCGAGGCCGCGGCCAATGCCAAGGAGGTTCCCGCCCCCATGGTGTTCGCGCAGGGCCTGCTCGCGGCCATCTGCGTCGTGCTGGGCATTGGCGCTCCCGTGATCGCGCCCGTGCTGGTCGATGTCGCCGCGTCCGTGCTGCATCCGTACGGCGGCGTGTTTGCCGCCGAGGGCATGGAGCTCATGAACCAGTACTCCGGCGCTGCCACCTCCACGCCCGCGATCGCCATTGCGCTCGTGGTGCTCGTCGGTCTTGCCTGCGGTTATCGCAAGCTCAAGACCGTCGGCAAGGTGCAGAAGTCCCAGCCGTGGGCATGCGGCTATGCTCCCAACGAGCATATGCCCGTCGTGGCCACGACCTTTGCCTCCGAGGTGTCCTGGTTTATGCAGCCGCTCTACACGCTGCGTGACCGCTGCACGGCCGTCTGCTGGTCCATCGCACACTTCTTCCAGAAGCTCACCGGTGTGGCCGAGGCTGTGGAGCCCGTACCCGACAAGGTTCTCGTCGATGCCCCGCATAAGGGTGTCGAGAAGCTCGCCGACCTCGCGACTAAGCTCGAG
>CAJJVE010000145.1:0-4874 GCA_905196265.1 uncultured Collinsella sp.
ACCACAGCTGGCGACGTAGTCGTAACCGCCCTCGCCGAGCAGCTCGGCGGCAGGATCGGTGCAGAAGCCGTGCGTGCCCAACGAGCCGTCGTCGGTGCACACGTTGACCGTGGCTCCCAGCGCGCGGAACTCATCGACGCCCACGGCCTTGGACGCGGTGCCAAAGCCCAGGCACACGTCGACGGCCACACCCTGCTCGGCAAGCATGCCAGCCAGGCAGAGCACGGGCGGAACGCCAATGCCGCCGGCGACGAGCAGTGCTTTCCTGGCACCCTCGGGCACGAACCAGCCGCGGCCGCCAGGACCCAGCAGGTTGGAGGTGGAGCCAGGGACCATCTGCGACAGACGACGGGTATCATCGCCCACGACGGCGTACCACAGCTCGACGGTGCCGGCCTCGGCGTCGGCGCGATAGAAGCTCAGGGGCACGCGAAGCAGCGAGGAAGCATCGCCCGGCACGGCGATATTCACGAACTGACCGGGCTTGAGCGCACTTGCAAGCTTGGGGGCCGAGATAACGAGCGAGAAGATGCCGTCGGCGATCTCCTGGTTCGAGACGACCTCGAAGTCGTGCATGCGTGCAGTGGAAGGTGTGGGCATAGACGCTCCAATCCCCCATGCGGTTGCATGGTTCAGGCGAACAGAAAGCGCGGCACCGCAAGGGCGCCGCGCATAAAAGCGATAAGGCTATGCTAGCAGATGCAGCCGTCGGCAAGCGTCTGCTTACCGCCGACAAACACATCGGTGGCACGACCGGTGAGCGTACGGCCGGCAAAACCGGAGTTCTCGGCGCGCGACTCGTAGCCGTCCTCGCCGACCGTCCAGGTGGCGGACGCGTCGAAGACGGTCAGGTCGGCAACGGAGCCCGCCTTGACCTGAACCTGGTCCAGACCCAGGATCTCGCGCGGCTTGATGGCCATGAGCTCGACCATGCGATCCATGCCCATCTTGCCCGTGTTGACCAGCTCGGTGAGTACGAGCGACAGCGAGGTCTCGAGGCCGATCATGCCGAAGGGCGCAAGCTCGAACTCGCGGGCCTTCTCCCACGGGGTGTGGGGAGCGTGATCGGTGACGATAACGTCGACGGTGCCGTCGATGACACCCTGACGGATAGCCTCGGCATCCTCATCGGTACGCAGCGGCGGGTTGACCTTGAGCGAGGTATTGTAGGTCTCGTCCAGGTCGTTCTCGGTCAGGAACATATGGTGCGGGGTGGCCTCGCAGGTGACCTGCACGCCAGCTGCCTTGCCGGCACGAACGATCTCCAGGCCATGGGCGGTGGAGATGTGCTGGATGTGCAGCTTGGCACCAGTCAGCTTGGCGATCTCGATATCGCGGGCGATCTGCAGCTCCTCGCCTGCCGCCGGCCAGCCCTCGAGGGCCAGACGGGTAGAGACCTTGCCTTCGTTGATCTGGCCGTGACCGACCAGGTCCTCGTCCTGGCAATGGCTCATAAAGACCTTGCCGAACATCTTGCCGTAGTCCATGCAGCGACGGAGCATGCCTGCACCCTGCACGCCGCGACCATCGTCGGTGAAGGCGACGGCGCCGTGGGCGACCATATCGCCCATCTCGGACATGGCCTCGCCCTTAAGACCGCGGGTCATGGCGCCAGAAGGATAGACGCGGCAGTGACCGACCTCGGCAGCGCGGGACTTGACGAACTCAACGACGGTACCGTTATCGGTAACGGGGTCGGTGTTGGGCATGGCGCACACGCCGGTGAAGCCGCCCTTGGCAGCTGCGCGGGTGCCGCTCTCGATGTCCTCTTTGACCTCGTAGCCGGGCTCGCGCAGGTGGACGTGCATGTCCACCAGGCCAGGGACGAGGTACTTACCGGAAAGGTCGCGGACCTCGGCTCCCTCGGCGGCGAGGTTCTCGCCGACCTCGGCGATCTTGTCGCCGTCGATCAGGACGTCAACGACACCGTCAAGCTCGACGGACGGGTCGACGACGTGGGCATTCTTAAGAAGCAAGGCCATTATCGGCACCTCCAAGCAGCAGATACAGGATAGCCATACGCACGCAGATACCGGCGTAGACCTGCTCCAGGACGACGGAGCGTTGCGGGTGGTCGGCCATATAGGAGTCGAACTCGACGCCGCGGTTGATGGGGCCCGGGTGGCAAATGATCGCGTCGGGCTTCATGAGCTTCTCACGGTCCTTGGTCAGGCCGAAGAGCTTGTGGTACTCGCGAATGGTCGGGAACGGGGCACCCTCGAGGCGCTCCTGCTGTACGCGCAGCATGTAGACGACGTCCAGCTCGGGCAGGACGGAATCGAGGTCGCTCGTCACGTGGTCGCAGCCCAGAACCTCGGGCGCCGGCGGCAGCAGCGTGCCGGGGGCGACGGCGTAGGTCTCGCAGCCCATGATCTTAAGGGCTGGGATCAGCGAGCCGCAAACGCGGGAGTGGGAGATATCGCCGACGACGGCGACCTTCAGACCGTGGAAGTCGCCCTTGTGCTCCCAGATGGTATACAGGTCGAGCAGAGCCTGTGTGGGGTGGTTGTGCTTACCGTCACCGGCGCAGATAACACTCGCGGGCGAATTCTGCGTGACGATGTAGGGAGCACCGGCATGCTTATCGCGCACGACGATGCAGTCGATCTTGTAGGCGTTGAGGGTCTCGACGGTATCGACGAGGCTCTCGCCCTTGACCGTGGAGGTCGAGGAGCCGCCGAAGTTGAGGCTGTCGGCCGAAAGGCGCTTCTCGGCGAGCTCGAAAGAGCTGCGGGTACGCGTCGAGGGCTCGTTGAACATGTTGACGATGGTCTTGCCCTTGAGCGTGGGGACCTTCTTGATGGCACGCTCGTTGACCTCGGAGAACGCCTTGGCGGTCTCGAGGATGAGCTTGATGTCCTCTTCGGAGTACTCGGTAATGTCGATCAGGTGCTTATGATTGAACGCCACGGTACTACTCACCTCCCAGCGGCGCGGAGCCCACGTGGGAACCCGGCGCGACGTCGTTGATCTCGACAGCGGTACGGCCGTCGACTTCCTTCATATATAGGTGCACGTTCTCCTCGTGCGACGAGGGAACGTTCTTGCCGACAAAGTCCGGCGAGATAGGGAGCTCGCGGTGACCGCGGTCAACGAGAACTGCCAGCTCGACTCGACTCGGACGGCCCAGGTCCATAACGGCGTCCAGAGCGGCGCGGATGGTACGACCCGTGTACAGGATGTCGTCCACCAGCACGACGCGCTTGCCGTCGACGCTGAAGGGAATGTTGGTAGCGTGGATCGCGGGAGCGAAATTGGTCGCATAGTCATCGCGATAGAAGCTGATGTCCAGGCTGCCGAGCGGAACGTCGACACCCTCGATCTCCTTGATAGCCTCGGCGAGCTTCTTTGCCAGAAGGTCGCCGCGCGTGACGATGCCGACCAGAGCGAGGTCTTCACAGCCCTCGTTGCGCTCGAGGATCTCGTGCGCGATGCGGGTCATCGCTCGGTTGACGGCGGTCTCGTCCATGATGACCGCCTTGGGGGAAGTCGTGCCCATCGATCTCCTTCCTCACATGTCTTGACTGCTGACACAGTCAAAAAAATAGATGCCCGACCGCTCAAAGCGGACCAGACACCCACAGGAAGTACTGCTCATTGACAGCTATGTAATTCCATGTGGGTATCTCGTACCCCTTTAATGGTCAAGGCATAGTGTAGCCAACCTCGGGCTCAAATGCGAGCATAAATACTAGTCAATCCGTAAACGGAGCCAATAGCTCCATAAACCTATATATATTTGTGGGACGCGCTTGAAAACCTTGTTGCGAGCTGGCATAATCCCCTCTGCTGCACGCAAATCGGATCTACGTCCAGGGCCGTGGCGTGGGCACTATCGCCAAAAGAGAAATATCTCTGTGTAGATTGCGCACAGAGACATGCTTCTGTGCTATAGTTCAGGCTTGTTTGTTAACGCGACATGTTCGTTTGTCGCCCAAGGAGGGTCAGTTATGTCCAAAGTTTGCGAAGTTTGCGGTAAGCACCCCGTTGCCGGTCGCTCCATCAGCCACTCTCACCGCGTCACCAACCGTAAGTTCCGCCCCAACATCCAGCGCGTCTACGTCGTCGTCGATGGTCACCGTCGCAAGATGAACGTTTGCTCCACCTGCCTCAAGTCCGGCAAGGTTGCGCGCTCCTAAATAAGGTCTTACCAACAAGTACCTCGGACTCTCCGGGTCAAAGACCTCGCGTTCACATAGAACTTACCAAAGGCGTCCTCCCATGCGGAGGGCGCCTTTTTGCACTCGCACTCATTGGGGACAGACTTACATGAGTGTTTGCAGATGTCAAAGGGATCGTAGCCCAGCTGGTATGCCTTATAGCTTGACCAACGGTACGCCTCGAGCGAGTCGAGCGCGCCTTTCACGGGATTGAGATGAATATAGTCGAGCAGCTGCACCGCCTGCGTGTCCGACTCAACCGCGACCCGCGAATAGCGATTATCAAACAGATGGCCCGTTCTTCCCGTTTTCCCATTGAAATATTTAGCATATGCCGTCAATGCGCACTGCATTGCCTTTGAAAGGTTGTCATATGGGTCATCAACCATCAAATGGAAGTGGTTATCCATAATGCACCAAGCCAACACCGCCACTTCATGGCGTGAAAACCTGTCCGAGATGTCCGATAAGAAACGATAGCGGTCGGAGTCATCTTCAAAAATAATCTGCTTGGAGTTGCCACGGTCAAAAACGTGGTAGTAGCCGGTGAGCGAAACGGCGCGGGCGGAACGAGGCATATTCTCTCCTTTCAAAACTGAACAGGCAACACCTAAAAGGAGAGAAGGAACGCGAAATGCTGAGCCTGTGACCTATTTATATCCAATGAGCGGCAAAAACAGGCCCAAAACGACAAAATGGCAAAACGATGTCTGT
>CAJJVE010000146.1:0-4827 GCA_905196265.1 uncultured Collinsella sp.
CGCCTGGAGCCGCCGGTGACTGCATGCTCGGCGTCATTTGCCTGGCTGCCGTGTGGGGCCACATCTTTTCTCCCTACCTCAACTTCCACGGAGGCAAGGGTATTGCCGTGGGCTTGGGCGTCATCCTCGCCTGGTACTGGCCCATTGGACTTTCGCTGCTGGGCATGTTTATCGTGGCCGTCGCCATCACCAAGTACGTATCGGTGGGCTCGCTTGCCGCCGCCATCGGTCTTCCCATCGCTGCCTGCGCTGTCTTTCCTTACAGCAGCCTGGGCCTCAAGTTTTGCATGGCGATGATCGGCATCACCGTGGTGTGGGCCCATCGCTCAAATATCCAAAAGCTCATGGCTGGTAAGGAGTCCAAGCTCTCGTTTACCAAGCGCGTCACCGAACCCGATGATAAGTAGGAGAGAGTCATGAATGTTGCGCTGATTGGCTCCGGCTCCTGGGGAACCGCCGTCGCCGGCCTTGCCGCTGCGCGAGCCGAGCGCGTGACCATGTGGGCCCATAGCGAGCAGACGGCCGCCGGCATTAACGGTGAGCATCGCAACCCCCGCTATCTGGTGGACTACGTACTGCCGGAAAACGTTGTCGCCACGACCGAGCTCGCCCAGGCGCTCGACGGCGCCGAAGCCATCATCTTTGCCGTGCCTTCGACGCACCTGCGCGACGTCTGCCACCAGGCGGCGCCGTTCATCGCGGACGAGACGCCGGTTCTGTGCCTCACCAAGGGCATCGAGCCCGAGTCCGGCCTGCTCATGAGCGAGGTCATCGCCAGCGAGATCGGCAACGAGTCGCGCGTGGCGGCGCTTTCGGGCCCCAACCATGCCGAGGAAATCTGCCGCGGCGGGCTTTCGGCTGCCGTCATCGCCAGTGAAGACCAGCAGGTGGGGGAGACCTTTAAGGAGCTGCTGCTTTCCACGGCCTTCCGCATCTACCTGTCGCAGGATATGACGGGCGTCGAGGTCTGCGGCGCCATGAAAAACGTCATCGCCATCGTGTGCGGCATTTCCGCCGGTTCCGGTGCGGGCGATAACACACTTGCCCTTATCATGACGCGCGGTCTGGCAGAGATCAGTCGCCTGGTGCACGCCCGCGGCGGTCAAGCCATGACCTGCATGGGGCTTGCCGGCATGGGCGACCTTATCGCTACCTGCACCTCCGAGCATTCGCGCAACCGGACCTTTGGCTACGAGTTCGCTCATGGCGTGTCGCTCGACGAGTACCAGGCACGCACGCATATGGTGGTCGAGGGTGCCGTCGCGGCTCGCAGTGTCAGCGAACTCGCCCGTTCACTGGGCGTAGACATTCCGCTCACCTTTGCCGTGGAGCAGACGCTCTACAACGGTGTTACTTTGGATAGGGCGCTCGAGATTCTCACCGACCGCGTCCCCTCTCAAGAGTTCTACGGACTCGCCGACTAGCGCAGAAAGGCTACTACTATGGGTTCCATCAAAATCGCTCCGTCCGTCCTTTCGGCCGATATGGCCAACCTCAAGGGCGAGCTCGACAAGATCGCCGGTGCCGACTACGTGCACTTCGACGTCATGGACGGTCACTTTACCGGCAACCTGACCTTTGGTGTCGATATCCTTAAGGCCGTCAAGCGCTCCACCGATGTACCGGTCGACGCGCACCTGATGGTGTCGAACCCCGATGAGACGGTCGATTGGTACGCCGACGCCGGTGCCGACATGATCACCGTCCACTACGAGGCCTCCACGCATCTGCACCGCACGCTCACCCATCTGCAGCAGCGCGGCGTCAAGGCCGGCGTGGTGCTCAACCCCGCCACCCCCGTGTGCGTACTCGAGAGCATCATCGACGTCGTGGATATGGTGCTGCTGATGAGCGTAAATCCTGGCTTTGGCGGCCAGAGCTTTATCCCGGGCACCATCGCCAAACTCCACGAGCTCAAGGTCATGTGTGAGCGCCACGGCGTGTCGCCCTTGATCGAGGTTGATGGCGGTATCTCTTCCAAGAACATCGCCGAGGTCGTCAAGGCCGGCGCCAACGTGCTCGTGGCCGGTTCCGCCGTATTTAAGTCCGAAGATCCCGCTGCCGAGGTTGCGCTGCTGCAGAAGCTGGGCAACGAGGCCGCACAGGAGGCATAAACCCTTATGACCGCAGGTCAAAACCGCATACCCGTGAATCTTGACTATGCCGCCTCGACGCCCATGCGCGCCGAGGCGCTCCTTGCGCAGCGCGAGTACGACGACAGCGAGCTTGCCGGCGTCAACCCCAACTCGCTGCACTCGCTTGGCCGCAAGGCCGCCGCACGCCTGGAAGTCGCCCGTCGCGAGATCGCCCGTAGCTTTGGCGCACGCGTTCGCCCGTCCGAGATCATCCTTACCAACGGCGGCACCGAGGCCAACCAGCTGGCGCTGCTCGGTCTTGCCGAGGGCGCTCGTCAGCGCGATCGCAAGCGCGATCGTGTAATCGTTTCGGCCATCGAGCACGATTCGATTCAGGACAACCTGCCGCTGCTGCGTGCCGCCGGCTTTACCGTCGACCTGGTGCAGCCCTGCCGTGCAGGCTACATTGAGCCTGCCGCGCTTGTCGAGCTGCTCGGCGACGACGTTGCACTCGTGAGCATTATGATCGCCAACAACGAGACCGGCGTGGTGCAGCCCATCCGTGAGCTGGCCGCCGCCGCACATGCTGCCGGTGCCTTGTTTCATACCGATGCCATCCAGGGCTACTTGCATATTCCGCTCGATGTCACCGAGCTGGGCGTCGATGCCATGACCGTTGCCGCGCACAAGATCGGCGGCCCTGTGGCATCCGGCGCGCTCTACCTTAAGAACCGCACGCCGCTGCGTCCGCGCATCTTTGGCGGTGGACAGGAGGCCGGCCGTCGCGCCGGTACGCAGGACCTGCGCACGCAGCTGGCTTTTGCCGCTGCCGCCTCCGCACTGACGCCCAACGTGGCCCAGGAGCGCGAGACGCTGCAGGCCCTGTCCGATAAGCTCTACGCCACGCTTACGGCCCATCCTCGCATTCACGCAACCATGGACGACTATGCGCAGGCCGATCGTCTGCCGGGTATGGTTTCGATCTACGTCGACGGCATGGACTCCGAGGAGCTCATCATCAAGCTCGATGCCGCCGGTTTTGAGGTTTCGGCCGGATCAGCTTGCTCGAGCGGCAGCATGGACCCGAGCCACGTGCTCAGCGCCATGGGCATTGGTCGCGAGCAGGCTCTCGGCGCCCTTCGCATCTCGTTCGATGATCGCGTGAACCCGGGTGATTTGGACGACTTTGCCCAGACGCTGCTCTCGATCGTAGGCGCCGCATGATCGTCTCCGAGCTTGAACATGCGCTGTTGGAGCGCTATCCCAAGGCAGACGCCGAGGGCTGGGATCATGTTGGGCTATCTGTAGGTGATCCCGCTGCCGAGATCCACGGTGTTGCCTGCGCGCTCGACGCGACCGAGGCCAACGTACGCCGCGCTCTCGAGGCCGGCGCCAACGTGCTGCTGACGCATCATCCCATCTATATCAAGGCACCCGAGGCCTTTTGTCCGGCCGATTCTAAGCGTCCCCAGTGCAGCGCTGCACTGTACGAGGCGGCTCGTTGCGGCGTGAGCATTATCTCGCTTCACACCAACTTGGACCGTTCGCACGAAGCCCGTGTCTGCCTGAGCAAGCTGCTGGGTGCCGCACCCGTGAGCTCACTGGAGCACGTGGACGACCCCGAGGCAACCGGCCTGGGCGCGCTTGCAACGCTCAACGACCCGTGCACGCTGCGCGATCTTGCCACCCGTGCTGCCACGGCCTTCGGCAGCGACCCGCGCGTATGGGGCGAAGCCGAGCGCCCGTGCCGCACCGTCGCCATCTTGGGCGGCTCCCTCGGCGATTTTGGTGAGCTTGCCATCGCCGCCGGCGCAGATGTTATTGTGTCCGGAGAGGCCGGCTACCACGTGGCGCAGGACCTTGCCTTGCGCGGTCTGGGCGTCATCCTGCTCGGCCACGACCGCTCCGAGGAGCCGTTCGTGGATATCTTGATGAACTCTGCAGTTGACGCAGGGGTCGACCCCCGTCATACGATTAAAATACTGAACCCTTGCCAATGGTGGACTGTGACAAAAGGAGAGAACTTATGAGCGCCGGCGCTACGCTACTCAAGCTGCAACAGATCGATTTGGAGCTCGCCCGTAACAAGAGCGAACTTGCCAATATGCCGGAGCTCAAGGAGCTCGCCTCAAAGCGTAAGACCTATGTGAAGCTCAAGTCCGAGATGACCAAACTCTACGCCCAGCGCAAGGATCTGGACATTGAGCTCGACGACCTCAACACCACCGAGATCCAGACCAATAACGCCATCGAGGCTGCCAAGAAGCGTCACGTCGACGGCTCTGATTACCGCGAGGTGCAGGACCTGGAGAATGAGCTTGCCACCCTGGCCAAGCGTCTGGACAAGATCGAGCACACCCGCAAGGATGTCGTTGTCGCCCATAAGGAAGCGCTCGACCGCGAGGCTCGCGCGCAGGCCATTATCGCCAAATTCGAGGAAGGCGTGAAGGCCGACACCAAGGCCGCACGAGCCAAGGCCGCCGACCTGCAGGCCCAGATCGATGCTGCAACCAAGGAGCGCACCGCCCTTGCCGCCACGCTACCGACCGACGTGCTCACCGACTACGAGCGCCTGCTCAAGCAGTTCCGCGGCCTTGCCGTCGAAACCATCCAGGGCAACATCCCCACGGTCTGCCACACCGCGCTGCAGGCATCGTCCATGAGCGACCTCAACCACGACGGCAGCGAGATTACGCATTGCCCCTACTGCCACCGCCTGCTGGTGCTCCCGAGCAAGGAAGATTAAATGATG
>CAJJVE010000147.1:0-4752 GCA_905196265.1 uncultured Collinsella sp.
CCCCGATGCGCCCGAGATTCCCGCCGGTCCGGCGCCGGTCGAGGGCATCATCATGGATTTTGAAACGAAGGAGGAGTAACCATGGCCGAACCCACGCTTTTGCCCGAGCGGCTTCAGTACCGCCCGACCAAGATCGAGCTCGACGAGAGCATCGAGAAGGCCAAGGCGACCCTTCTTAAGAAGATCAAGCGCTCGGTGTACGTCTACCGTGTCGACTGCGGCGGCTGCAACGGCTGCGAGATCGAGATCTTCGGTTCCATCACGCCCGTCTTTGACGTCGAGCGCTTTGGCATCAAGGTCGTGCCCTCGCCCCGTCACGCCGATGTGCTGCTGTACACCGGCGCCGTGACGCGTGCCATGCGCATGCCGGCCCTGCGCGCGTTTGAGGCCGCACCCGATCCCAAGATCGTGGTGTCCTATGGCGCGTGCGGCTGCACCGGCGGCATCTTCTACGACAACTACTGCGTCTGGGGCGGCACGGATAAGATTCTGCCGGTCGATGTCTACATCCCCGGCTGCCCGCCCAGCCCCGCGCAGACCGTCTACGGCTTTGCCATGGCGCTCGGTCTGCTGGACCAAAAGCTCCATGCCGAGACCACGGTGGAGGCTGCCGGCGAGCAGGCCGATATCCTGCATCCCGGCGTGCCGTACAAGCTGCGCGTTGCCATCGAGCGCGAGGCTCGCGCCATGAGCGGCTACCGTTACGGCCGCGACCTGGCCAACGAGTTTATGGATACGCTCGAGGGCGCGCCCAAGGGCGATATCCGCGGTGCCATGGCGCTCCTCATCGACAAGCAAGATGATCCTCGTCGTGTTGAGGTCTACTCGGCGCTGCAGGATCTGGTGCTGGCCGGAGGTCGCTAGATGGAGCTCACGGACCGCTCTGGTTACTTTGCGGGCCCCGGCATGCTCGGCGGCTCTTTTGGCGATGCCTCGCGCGCAAGCGACGAGGCCGCCGAGGGCGTCGCCGACCCCTGCTTGGGCCATGCGCCCGACCAGGTGGTCTTCTACGAGCTCACGCGTAAGTTTGTGGAGACCGAGGAAGACGTTCCCCAGGAGGCCTGCGACGTGCTGTACTACACGCTCGCCGTGGGCCACCACACCGGCGTGCTCGACTGCTTTGAGCCGCGTCTGTCGGTGCCGGTGAACGTCTTTTATTCGCTCGTCGACGCGCTGCCGGAGGGGGAGGCCAAGACCAAGTTCGAGGCCATCCGCTCCTTTGGTGAGTGCCAGCTCGACAAGGCGGCGGTGCCGTCGCTGCTCGAGGCCTGCGATGCGCTGCTCGACGAGCGCGGTTTTCGCGGTTCTGCCAAGGCTGGCATTTCGGTGTTCGACGACGACTTTGGCCTGCATGCCCAGCAAGTCGCGTTTCTGATGAAGTTCCGCGATCTGGTTGAGCGCGTGCGCGATGTGTCGGGCGTGTATCTGACGGGAAGGTTGCAGTAATGGGTCGCGTTGTGGATGGTCGTGTGAACGGCGCCCCATTTGCGGGTATCGTGCTCACGGCGGGAAGCGTACTGCGTGCCGACGATGCCGCCGGCCCCGTGCTCTCCAAAAAGATGGAGGACGCGCCGCTTGCCGGCTGGTACACCATCGATGGCGGTCAGACGCCCGAGGATGACATCATCGAGGTCAAGCGCGAGCGTCCACCGCGTTTGGTATTGGTCGATGCCGCCGACATGGCGCTGCCCGTCGGCGCCATCCGCTTGCTCGACAAACGTGATGTGGCCCGCAAGTCGATGTTCACCACGCATTCGCTTCCCTTGTCGATTCTGATCGAAGAGATTGAGCAATCGTGCGAAGATATCGTCTTCATAGGGATTCAGCCGGGCGATACGGAGTTCTATAACCCCATGTCCCCGGAGGTCTTTGAGGCCGTCGACGCCGTGTACGACGCCGTGGCCGCCAACGACTTTTCCCACTTTGTCCGCTTGGGGCAGGAGCAATAGCAGCGCTTGTCTCTGCTGAATAGGAAAGAAGTGATTGACATGGCAGATTCCAAGGTGGAGTATCCCACTCCCGATTGCCTGGCGCCCGCCGCGATCGAGGCCAAGACCGAGGCCGCCGGCGTGACCAAGGCCAACCTGCCGGTCGCTAAGGCCTTTCTGTTGGCAATGTTCGCCGGCGCGTTTATCGCCTTCGGCGGTCTGTTCTTTACCGTGTTTTTGAGCGACAGCACGCTGGGCTGGGGTGCCCAGCGCGTCGTGGGCGGCCTGTGCTTTTGCCTGGGCCTGGTGCTGGTGCTGGTGTGCGGCGCCGAGCTGTTTACCGGCAATTCGCTTATGGTCTGCGCGCTCAAGAGCAAAAAGATCACCCTTGTCCAGATGCTCAAGGCCTGGGTTGTCGTGTGGGTCGGCAATTTTGTCGGTGCCCTGTTCATCGTCTTTTTGGTGTACATGGCCGGCATCTATAAGCTCAACGGCGAGGCGGTCGCCAATTCCATGGTGAGCGTCGCCGCCGGCAAGGTGACGGTCGACTGGGTGACGATCTTCTTCCGCGGCATCCTGTGCAACATCTTTGTGTGCCTGGCCGTGTGGATCGGTACCGCCGCCAAGACCGTGGTCGATAAGGTTGTGGGCATTCTGCTGCCCATCGCCGCCTTTGTGGCCTGTGGTTTTGAGCACTGCGTCGCCAACATGTACTTTTTGCCCATGGGCGCCGTGATGCACGCGTGCGGCTATGGTGCCGACGTCGCCGGCGCCGATGCGCTCAACGCCGCGGGCATTGCGTTTAACCTATCCGCCGCCACGCTGGGCAACATCGTGGGCGGCGCGGTTCTGATCGCGCTCGGCTACTGGTTTATCTACGCCAAGAAGTCCGAGGCGTAATAAGCCTGAATGACGTACGGGCCTCCCGAGGGGCGTTTGCCTTCTGGGAGGCTCTTCATGTCTTGCTGCGGCAGATGCTGCGGGCTTTGCGTCGCGGCAGCTGGCGGCAGAGCTGTGGTGCGGTGGGGCCTGAACCCCTGAGCTGGAAGGAATAATCGAGATGGCATCGAGAACTATGCATGACGGTCGCTCCGTGGTGACGACATGCGGGGGATGCTATGCCGATTGCGCCTTTGCGGCCCATGTTGAGGATGGGCGTGTGGTGGCCGAGTTGCCGGTGCCGGGGCATCCGTGCGCGGCGCGTGCCCTGTGCGCCCGCGGGCGCCATCGCCTGGCAATGCCGTTTGACGAGCGTGACCGGATTTTGCATCCCATGCGCCGACGAGCTGATGGCTCGGGGTTCGATGTGATTTCGTGGGACGAGGCGTTCGCGCAGATTGCCAAGCGTCTTTTGGGGATTGTTGACGAGCGCGGACCTCGTGCGCTGGGCATGACGCTCGGCGTGCCCTCGTTCGACCGCTACTGGGGCTATCGTCTTATGCACGCGCTGGGTTCGCCCAACGTGTACGGTGCCGATGGCGCCTGCGAGGTAAGCCGTCTCACTGGTTGGGAGCATAGCTTGGGCTATAGCCCCGCCTCCGACCTGGCGCATACCGATTGCATTATGTACCTGGGGCGTTCCATTGTCGATTCGTCGACGATGGGGGCCGTTGATGCACTCAACGATGCGCGCCGGCGCGGGGCGAAGATCATCGTGGTCGACCCCCGGCGCAGCGGCTCGGCTGCGCTTGCCGACCGCTGGCTGCGCGTACGCCCGGGCTGCGACCTGGCCTTGCTGCTGGGCATTGTGCATGTGCTCATTGCCGAGGGCCTGTACGACCACGAGTTCGTTGCCCGCTATACCACGGGTTTTGACGAGCTGGCGCAGACTGCTGCTGTTTGGACGCCCGAGTGGGCTGAGTCGATGTGCGATGTGCCGGCGGACGATATCCGAGCGACTGCGCGTGATTTGGCTGCCGCGGCGCCTGCTGCGGTGGTGGACGCTGGCTTTCATGGTGGCATCGGTATCGCGTATGCGAACAGTACCCAGACGGCGCGAGCTATCTGCTTGGTCGATGTGCTGCTGGGCTGCATCGGGCATGCGGGCGGCGCGCTCAATTCGCCCACGCCGCTTGTGTTGGGCGACCTCGATCCCACGCGCTTTGCGACGCCGCTGGTGCCGCGTGGGCCCAAGCTGGGGTCCGAGCGCTATCCACTGGTCGATCCGGTGCGCGGCCTGTGCACGACCATCGGTCAGTCGATTCTTGCCGGCGATTTGCGTGGGCTCATCGTCTATGCCAGTAACCCCGGTGCGGGCTATGGCAATGCACAGGCTTGGTTGAGTATTTTGCAGCAGCTCGACTTGCTCGTGACGATTGATATTCGCTGGTCCGAGACGGCGCGTGCTTCTGATTTCGTGCTGCCCGACGTGACGTATCTGGAGGCTGACCGCGGCGTGGGAACGCTGACGGGCGCCAACGATGCGCGCGTGTTCTACCGCAACGCCGTGCTGCCTGTGCAGCATGATGACACACGTCCCGGTCGGGAGATTTTTGCCGGTCTGGCGCAGGCGTGTGGCGTGGGCGAGTACTTCGACTTTACGTCCGACGATCTGGCCGCTGCTCAGGTGGCGCCTTTTGGGATCGATCTGGACGAGCTCAAGGAGCGCGGCTGGGCCGATACGGGCGTGGCGCTGCCGTCGCGCACGGGTGAGCCGGTGATTCCGCTTGCCGGCGGCAAAATTGCGCTGGCAAGCGACGTATGGGAACGAGCCGGTCTGGGTCGCGTGCCCAACTGGATCGCGCCCATGGTGGAGCCCGGCCCGGGGATGTTTCGTCTCATTAGCGGCAACCGTCCCTTTGAGTCGCATACCTCGCGCAGGCTC
>CAJJVE010000148.1:0-4723 GCA_905196265.1 uncultured Collinsella sp.
CCATGCGGACTCCGTTCCGGACCTCAACGGTCCAACTTTTTGTCCGCAGTCCCGCGTCAGAATGGGACGCGCTTTCCTTTTTCGGCTCTTAGCGGAAAATGCATCCCAGATCCCACGCTCAGAACGGGATGCATTTTCCGGTTGAGGCCTCGAACGGAAAATGCATCCCAGTCTTTTGCGAAAAAACGGGGCACGCTTTCCGGCCGCCTACTTCCGGCGCACGTGTGCATCTTGGCGTGTGCATCTCGGGTTCCGTCTGCCCGGACATTCCTCCCACTTTTGCGCCACTTTGTAGACCGTTCGGTCGCCTGTCCGCACGCGCGGGTATACTCAAAACGATACTTTTCCTATGCAATGCGATGCAGGTTCGACCTGCGCGATTCGAAGGGGGCCGTGATGGAGAGGATTCTCGGCGTTAATCTCTCTGGCTGGTTTATTCCCGAGCCCTGGGTGACCCCGTCGCTCTATGCAGCGACTGGAGCATCCAATGCAGCCGAGCTGCAGGAGGCCATGGGTACCGCTGCCTATAACGAGCGCATGCGTCGCCATTACGAGACGTTTGTGAGCGAGGACGATTTTCGCCGTATGGCGCAGATCGGTCTCAACGCCGTGCGCCTGCCGGTGCCGTGGTATGCCTTTGGCTCGCAGGAGTCCGACGCTTCCTACATCTCGGTCGTCGATTATATCGATCGCGCTATTGAGTGGGCCGCCAAGTACAACATCCGCGTACTGCTCGATCTGGCGACTGTACCCGGCGGTCAGGGCGATTCCAACGATTCGCTCACCACTCCGGAGGCTGTTGCCGAGTGGCATTCGTCCACCAACGGCCGTCACGTTGCGCTCGATGTGCTCGAGCGCCTGGCCGATCGCTATGGTGAGGCCGAGAGCCTGCTGGGCATCGAGCTGTTGGATACGCCGCAGATGAGCGTACGCAAGAGCCTCTTTACCATGACGGATGGCATTCCGGCGCACTACCTGCGCAACTTCTATCGTGACGCGTACGAGCTCGTTCGTTCGCATATGCCCGAGGACAAGATCGTCGTCTTTTCCTCTTCGGGACACCCTGGCGAGTGGAAGCACTTTATGCGCGGTGCCAAGTACAAGAACGTCTACATGGACCTTCACCTGTACCATTACCGCGACGAGTATGCGCTCGACATCACGAGCCCGCGCGGTCTGACGACGGCGATTTCGCGCAACAAGCGTGAGCTCAAAGAGGCGGTCGCAACTGGGTTCCCCGTTTTGGTGGGCGAATGGTCGGGCGCGGCGATCTTCGCCAACTCGTCGGTTACGCCCGAGGGCCGCAATGCCTACGAGCGCGTGTTTATCGCCAACCAGTTGGCATCGTTTGCGCCGGCGGCTGGCTGGTTTTTCCAAACGTGGAAGACCGAGAAGCGTATTGCAGCATGGGACGCCCGCGCGGCACTCGGCACGCTCGAGCGCGGCATGATTGAATAGGTTGATATGACGCAAAACAGCGCCCGCACGGGCAAACTTTATGTGGTCGGTACGCCCATCGGCAATCTGGGCGACCTGTCCCCGCGCGTCGGCGAGGCCTTTGCCGCCGCCGATGCCATCTGCTGCGAAGACACGCGTGTGACCTCAAAGTTGCTGATGCACCTAGGCATCTCCAAGCCGCTTGTTCGTTGCGACGAGAATGTGATCGCAAGTCGCGCAGCCGGCCTGGTCGACCGCCTGCTGGCGGGGGAGACCCTCGCCTTTGCCTCGGACGCCGGTATGCCGAGTGTGTCTGATCCCGGCCAGGCTTTGGTTGAGGCGGCGCGCGAGGCGGACGTGCCTGTCGAGGTTATTCCCGGCCCCTCTGCTTGCGTCACGGCGCTCGTATCGTCCGGTATTCCCTGCGAGCATTTCTTCTTCGAAGGCTTTTTGGGCCGCAAGTACGGCGACCGCGTGCGCCGACTGCAGCGCCTTGCCGTCGTCCCTGGCGCGCTCATCTTCTACGAGTCTCCACATCGCATCGTGGCGACGCTCGAAGCCGTGACCGAGGTTTTTCCCCAGCGTGAGGTTGCCGTCTGCCGCGAGCTCACCAAGTTGCATGAGGAGGTCCTGCGCGGATCTGCCGCTCAGCTTGCCGAGGAGCTGCGTGCCCGCGGCGAGATAAAGGGCGAGATTGCGCTGGTTATCGCGCCGCCGAGCGAGGACGAAGAGGCCGGTATCGTGCCGGTTGGCGCCGCGGCAGCGGATCCCGACGAGGCCCTGCGCGAGGATATCCGTGCTGCGCTCGAGGAGGGAGAGCCCGCCTCTGTGGTGGCCAAGCGCCTGTCTCAGAAGTATTCGCGCCGCAAGCGCGATGTCTATGCCATGGTGC
The DNA here is from genome assembly GCA_905196265.1 of uncultured Collinsella sp. Lineage (GTDB taxonomy): Bacteria > Actinomycetota > Coriobacteriia > Coriobacteriales > Coriobacteriaceae > Collinsella. The sequence goes on from CAJJVE010000148.1 coordinate 2,330, forward strand.
TCGATATGCAATAGATGGAGGATATCCAGCCCTTGCGCTAGAATCATCCACTGTATGCAACGTTTTTCTGGAGGACAAACCCCATGGATCAAAGCAAGCCTTCGTTCTTTATCACGACGCCCATCTACTACGTCAACGCCGATCCGCACCTGGGCACGGCTTATTCCACCATCATCGCCGATGTTCAGGCCCGTTATCGTCGCTCCGCCGGCTATAACGTCAAGTTCCTGACTGGTATGGACGAGCACGGCGAGAAGGTGGCCGAGGCCGCAGCCAAGCACAACATGACGCCGCAGGAGTGGACCGACAGCCAGGCTCCGCACTTCAAGGAGCTTTGGAGCAAGCTCGAGATTTCCAACGACGACTTCATCCGCACCACCGAGCCGCGCCAGCATCATGCCGTGCAGCGCCTGTGGGAGCGCATGAAGGAGTCCGGCTACCTGTATAAGGGCAGCTACGACGGTTGGTACTGCGTGCCTGACGAGACCTACTTCACCGACACGCAGGTCCAGAAGGGCGACGAGGAGTACGGCAGCGTCGGCCAGCATCTGTGCCCCGACTGCCACCGTCCGCTTGAGCGCGTGCAGGAGGAGTCCTACTTCTTTAAGCTTTCCGCTTTCCAGGACAAGCTGCTCAAGCTCTATGACGAGCACCCTGACTTTGTCGAGCCCGCGTTCCGTATGAACGAGGTGCGTAGCTTTGTCGAGGGCGGCCTCAACGACCTTTCCGTGAGCCGTACGAGCTTTGACTGGGGCATCCAGGTTCCGTTTGACGAGGGCCACGTGACCTATGTGTGGTTCGACGCGCTGCTCAACTATATGACGGCCGTCGGCTACGGTGTCGACACCGACGAGGCCCGTGCCGAGCTGGCCTATCGCTGGCCCGCGCAGTTCCACATCGTGGGTAAGGACATCATCCGCTTCCACTGCGTCATTTGGCCGGCCATGCTCATGGCCATTGGCGAGGCTCTGCCCGAGCACGTCTTTGCCCATGGCTTCCTGACCGTGCGCAACGCCGAGACCGGTAAGGCCGAGAAGATGTCCAAGAGCCGTGGCAACGCCATCGCCCCGCAGGATGTCATCGATATGCTGGGCGTTGAGGGCTATCGCTACTACTTTATGACCGACGTGGTGCCCGGCACCGACGGCGCCATCAGCTTCGACCGCATGGAGCAGGTTTACAACGCCGACCTGGCCAACAGCTGGGGCAACCTTATCTCGCGTTCGCTCAACATGAGCGGCAAGTACTTTGACGGTTGCGCGCCCGCCAAGCCCGCGTCGTTCGATGCGTTCGAAAACCCGCTGGCAAAGATCGCCGATGGCCTGGTCGAGCGCTACATGGCCAAGATGGACGTGCTCGATTACGGTGGAGCTAAGGACGAGGTCATGGAGCTCATCCATGCCGCCAACCACTACATCGAGGACTCCGAGCCCTGGGCGCTTGCCAAGGACGAGACCAAGGCTGACGAGCTGGCATTTGTGATCTACAACCTGCTCGAGGCTATCCGCATTGCCGCTCACCTGCTGATGCCGCTCATGCCCCAGACTTCTGCCGAGGCCCTGCGCCGCCTGTCGTGCGAGGACGAGGCCGCGAGCGACGACCTCAAGGGCGTTTGCGCTTGGGGCTTGCTTGCCGGTGGTCAGCCCGTCGAGAAGGGCGAGCCGCTGTTCCCGCGTCTGGGCTAAGCCGCCGCGCGCCATATCGGCAATTTGCTGTTTAGATGTAAGGGCATGGCCGCAACGGTCCATGCCCTTTTGTTTCAAGACGCCGCCACCATGCTAAGGAGGCAACTATGACAACTTCGCCTTTGGCAAACCCCACGGCAACAAGGGAGCTGCTGGAGGAGTTTGGCCTTGCGACCAAGCATCGCCTGGGCCAGAACTTCCTGATCGACAACCATGTAATTGAGCGCATTTGCGAGCTTTCCGAGCTTGCGGGCGATGAGCGCGTGCTCGAGGTCGGTCCGGGCGTTGGTACGCTCACGCTTGCGCTGCTGCAGGAGGCGGCGTGCGTCACGTCGATCGAGGCCGACCCCGAGCTTGAGCCGGTGCTCGATGCCCATGCCGCTGACTACGCCAACTTCCGCTTTATCATGGGCGACGCGCTCAGGGTGACGCCGGAGCAGATTGAGCAGGTTGCGGGCGGTGAGCCGACGGTATTTGTCGCGAACCTGCCCTATAACGTGGCGGCGACGATCATCCTGCAGTTCTTCCAGACGATGCCCGCGCTCAAGCGCGCCGTCGTCATGGTTCAAAAGGAGGTTGCCGATCGCATTGCCGCAGTGCCGGGCAATAAGACCTATGGCGGCTATACGGCAAAGCTCGGCCTGTATGCGCAGGTGACGGGTCGCTTTGAGGTGCCGCCGCGTTGCTTTATGCCGGCACCGCACGTGGA
>CAJJVE010000149.1:0-4690 GCA_905196265.1 uncultured Collinsella sp.
GGATGCACTGGCGGCGACCCTGTCGGCCATGCACGCGGCGGCTCCCAAGGAGACGGGCTTTACGCCTGGCGCCGTTGCCCATGCTGCGTGGCCTGCCGCTGATGATGGCGTTGCCGCGGCTCTGATTGCCGAGGGCTGCTCGCGTGGCGTGTGCGCCGCCGAGGGCGCCGAGGTATTCGATCCGCATTCGGCCGCCGCGGCGGCACGCGTGGTGCGAGAGGCTTGTGAGCGGATCGTCGCGCTGCTTGACGAGGCTGGCCTGGATGCACCGGCGCTTCCCGAGGTAGGCGAACAGCTGCAGCTCGGCCGCGACACCATGACGCGTGCCCTGCGCGAGCTTTCGCTCAACCGCTCGATCGTTAAGGTCGAGCGCGACGTTGCCCTGTCCGCTGCCGCCGAGGCCCATGCGCGCGAACTCGTCGCCGCCGCCATTGAGGCAGCCGGGGGCGCTGCCACTACGAGCGTGCTGCGTGAGGTCCTGGGCGTGTCGCGCAAACGCGCCATCAGCATCTTGGAGCACCTGGATGCCGTGCGCTTTACGGTGCTCGACAAGGAGGCCGGCGGCCTGCGCTCCCTGCGCTAGATTGGCTGCTCGGTTTGGTAAAATACCGCCGCACTTGGGAACGGATGGGCTCCGGTGGGCTCCGCGGTCCTCAAAACCGTTGCGAGGCGTGCAAAACGTCTTGGATGTGTTCGATTCACATACGTTCCCGCCATACGCTACCAGCGCTTTTGTGCTCGCGGTCTTGCTGCGTGCCGCAAAGGCGCTGTTTTGTTTTTGCACGAGTTTTTCGTAGCGCCGCTATTTCGGCGGCTGCAGTTAGCATCGTGCACCGGGTTTCGAGCATGCCGATGGAGGTGTTTTGCCGTATGACTACCGTAAGACGTGCCGATCTTTCTTGTGTCGTCCAGGCGGGCGGGTTGTCGTCGCGCATGGGCTGCGATAAGGCGCGCATGACGTTTTGCGGCGAGCCGCTCATCGAGCGCGTGCTGGGTCGGCTGGCGCCAGTTGCCGGCGAGTTGGTCGTGACGACTTCGCGTCCCAGCGAGCTTGCCTATCTTGAAGAGCGCGCGTTTGGCGGTCTGGTGCCGCGAATAGTGTCGGACCTTGAGGGGCCGGCGGGCGCCATGCGCGGCATTGCGAGTTCGCTGACTGCGGCCCGGCTGCCTCTCGTGGCTATCGTCGCCTGTGATATGCCGTTTGTCTCTTCGGAGCTAATCGGTGCCCTTGCCGGCTGTGTCGAGGCCGAGGCGCTCGACGTGTGCGTGCCGTGCGAGGAGCGGGGGATTGAGCCGCTTTGCGCCGTCTGGCGCCGTGACGCGTGTGCGCCGGTTGCCCAAGAGCTGCTCGCCTGCGACCGCCAGCGCATTCGCTGCCTGATCAATCGCGTTCAGGCTGGTTATATGGATGAATCGCAGATCGTTAAGGCCGCGGGCTCGACGCTCTGCTTCGAAAACGTCAATACGCCCGAGGAGTTTGCGGCGGCCGAGTTACTCGCCTAGACGATTGGAGTTGCCATGTCTCACGATATTTGTCCCGACACGGGAGAGCCTTGCACTTGCGATGGTTCCGAGCCCTGTACCTGCGGCTGCGGTGGCTGTGGACATACTGCGGAAGAGGAAGCGGCCGCCGCGGCGTATCGTGAGGCACACCGCGAAGGCCCGTCCGGTGATGCCCTCGACCACGAGCGCAAGATTATCGTTTCGTTCGACAGCACCTTCGATGTGATGGAGTGCGAGCAGCTTTGCCTGGATGCCGGCGTGCCCGGGCGCATCATGCCGCTGCCCGGCTCCATCACCGCTGGCTGCGGGCTGTGCTGGGCCATGCCGTTCTCGGGCGATGCTCTCGCCGCCTTCCGCGCCGCCACCGAGGGCCGCATAACCCCCGCCGACTACCATCAGCTCGTCCTCTAACCACCACACCACCACATTGGGGACAGGCGCCTTTGTTGTGGTTTGGAACACGTGGACGAAACAGGCTTGAAACACGGGTTTTGCATGCCAGGCACTCAAAAACGCTTCTACCTGCATCGTAATCAAAACGAAACATCTGCCCGTCTGCTTATGCGAAACTTTCCCGCAACAGTGCGATATTATCCATACTCGATAAAGTTCGCGGCGCATAGGGTGCCGCGATCAACATTTTTCGTTTCCCATCATTGGAGGAAGCATGAGCTACACGCAGAAAGTTCTCGAAGAGCTCAAGGCCCGCTATCCCGAGCAGCCTGAGTTCATCCAGGCCGCGACCGAGATCCTCGGCACCATCCAGCCGGCGCTCGACGCCCACCCCGAGTACGAGGAGGCCGCCCTGCTGGAGCGCCTCGTCGAGCCCGAGCGTATCGTCATGTTCCGTGTTCCCTGGGTCGACGACCAGGGCAAGGTTCAGGTCAACCGCGGTTACCGCGTCGAGTTCAACTCTGCCATTGGACCCTACAAGGGCGGCCTGCGCTTTAACCCGACGGTCACCCTGGGCATGCTCAAGTTCCTGGGCCTGGAGCAGATCCTCAAGAACAGCCTGACCACCCTGCCCATGGGCGGCGGCAAGGGCGGTTCCGACTTTGACCCCAAGGGCAAGTCCAACAACGAGATCATGCACTTCTGCCAGTCCTTCATGACCGAGCTCTATCGCCACATTGGCCCCAACACCGACGTTCCCGCCGGCGACCTGGGCGTTGGCGGCCGCGAGGTTGCCTACCTGTTCGGTCAGTACAAGCGCCTGACCAACGAGTGGACCGGCGTTCTTACCGGCAAGGGCCTCTCCTTTGGCGGCTCGCTCGCCCGTACCGAGGCCACCGGCTACGGCCTGGCCTACTTTGTGGATGAGTACCTCAAGAGCCGCGGCGACTCCTTCGAGGGCAAGAACGTCGTCGTTCACGGCTCCGGTAACGTCGCCATCTACGCGGTCCAGAAGGTCTCCCAGCTCGGCGGCAAGGTGCTCGCCTGCTCCGATACCCATGGCTGGGTCGAGGATCCCGACGGCATCGACTACACTGTGCTCGAGCATGTCTACAACAAGAAGCGTTCCGGCCACGACAAGGGCGTTACGCTCGCCATGTACGTTGACGAGAAGCCCAACGCCGTGTGGCACGAGGGCGACGGCCGCGGCGTGTGGCAGCTGCCCTGCGACATCGCGCTGCCCTGCGCTCGCGAGAACACGCTGCTGCTCGAGGACGCCCAGGCGCTCGTCGCCAACGGCTGCAAGGTGGTTGGCGAGGGCGCGAACATGCCCACGACCATCGAGGCCACGACCTACTTCCAGGAGAACGGCGTCGCCTTCATGCCCGGTAAGGCTGCCAACGCCGGCGGCGTGCTCGTGTCCGGCCTGGAGATGAGCCAGAATGCCGAGCACCTGTCCTGGACCTTCGAGGAGGTCGACGGCAAGCTCGAGCAGCTCATGCGCGGCATGTTCCACAACGTGGACGACACCGCCAAGGAGTACGGCGAGGAGGGCAATTTTGTCATGGGCGCAAACATCGCCGGCTTCCTGAAGGTCGCCGATGCCATGCTCGCCCAGGGCGTCTGCTAAATCTTCGCTCGATATAGCATGTGATGAGGCTCCCAGCCATTCCGGCTGGGAGCCTTTTCTATCCCGGAGGACTCCTCATAACTTGCGGTGAAATACGGACTGTTTAGCGCCCCAGAACGGCTAATCAGTCCGTATATCACCGCAAGTTATGGATGGGTGGGTGGATTTTGTCCTAAAACGGTGTGCGGCCCCTCGTTTGGTACACTTAAAAGTACTGGACAAGTGAAGAGATGGGGGAGAACGTGCTCAAGTTCGGTACCTACGTCCGTGTTGGAAACGCGGCCGAAGCCTATGAGCTCTTACAGAAGAACCGCAACAACAAGATTGTGGGCGGCGGCATCTGGATGCGCCTGGGTTCGCGTCGCGTGGCGACGGCGATTGACCTTTCGGCCTGCGGACTCGATCAGATCGAGGAGACCGAGACCGAGTTTCGCATCGGCGCCATGTGCACCCTGCGCCAGCTCGAGCGCCACGTCGAGCTCAACGCGCTTGTCAACAACGTCTTTGAGTTCGCCGTCCACGATATCGTGGGCGTGCAGCTGCGCAATACCGCCACAGTGGGCGGCAGCATCTACGGCCGCTTTGGCTTCTCGGACGTTCTCTCCGCCTTCCTCGCGCTCGATTCCTATGTTGAGCTGACAGGCGCCGGCCGCGTGCCGCTCGCCGAGTTTGTCGACATAGGCTACGTGCGCGACGTGATCGAGCACGTGGTGGTCGTTAAGCACGATTACCGCGCAAGCTATGAGACCGTGCGCAAGGCCGCGACCGACTTCCCCTCCTTAAACGTCACCGCCGCCTGGTGGGACAACACCTGGCACGTCACCGTGGGCGCCCGCCCGCTGCGCGCGACCCTGCTGCAGGGCGAGGCGTGCGGCCTGGTGAACGAGCATCCTTCCGAGGACGAGCTTCGCGCCCTGGCCGCATCCGTGTGCTCGCTGAGCTACGGCACCAACCTGTGGGGCTCGGCCGACTACCGCCGCCGCATCTCGGCCCCGCTCGCCATCCAGGCCGTGCGTCGCGCCGCCGGCATCGAGCTTTCGGCCGCGCTTGCCCGCGAGCTCGAGACCGTGCAGATCCCTAAGTTCGCCACGGACGAGTATTCCTGCCGCCGCGTGCCCGGCGTCGATTCTAGCGAGGTGCGCTAATGGCTGCCAAACTCATCGA
>CAJJVE010000150.1:0-4637 GCA_905196265.1 uncultured Collinsella sp.
TCGCCATCAGATTGGTCAGACGGGCGTATCGGTTTCGCCCAAGCTTCTCGTGAGTATCGGTGTTTCGGGCGCCATCCAGCATCTTGCCGGCATCGGTGGGGCGGAGTGCATTATCGCCATCAACGAGGACCCGGATGCCCCCATCTTTGGTGCTGCCCAGTACAAGGTTGTCGGCGATGCCGTCGAGGTCGTCGAGGAGCTGCTGGCCCAGCTTGAGCGCTAGGCGCGCGCCAGCCAGTCGCGCATCTCGTCCTTTAGGCGCTCCCAGGTCGCTTGCGTGGCGGGATCGGTAAAGGGGCGCGCAATGCCAAAGGGCGCATCGAGCAGGCGGTAGATATCGCCCTGCTCGCGCGCCAGCGCGCGGCTCGCTGGATAGACGAGCTCAAACATAAAGCAGATGAGTCCCACCAGGTAGTCTGCGGGCTCGTTGCGTTCATCGCGTGCGACGCAGCGGCGCTCGTCAAAGGCAGCGAGAGCCGGTGTCGAGAACCGGCTGGCGAGAAATGTGTCCTCATTAACCTTGAGGATAGTGTCGACGGTGCTGTCGGCGATGGTGCGCATAATGTCGATCTTGTCGCCATCGCGCACGATATCGCAGAAGCGCCGCGTGCGCTCGTCAAGTTGTGCCGGCAGGCGAAAGTCGCTGTGATAGGCAATGCTTGCGCGGATGAGCTCGTCGTGCTCGTCAGTCTCGATAAAATCTCGGATGCTTGTTGTGGCAGGCGCGTCGTCGGAGTTCTCGCCAAAGAGGACCCCGACGCCCAACGCTGCGTGGCTCATACTCTCGGCGTCCTTAAAGGTGTCCCAGCGCCGCAACTGTTCAAAGCGTCCCATATCGTGTAACAGGCCGCAAAGCCAGGCCAGGTCAATATCCTCTGTCGACCAGCCCTGCTCGCGCGCCACGGCATCGCATGCCTCGGCAACGTGGTACGTATGCTCGATTTTGAGCGCGATACGTGGATTGGCGGCATCGTAAGCATCGGTATAGCGTTTGAAGGCCGCGGTCGCCCGGTCCCGATCGATAGCTGTCATAATGACTTCCTAAAAAGCTGTGTCTTTCGATCCGGTGGCAATTGTAGGTGAACTCGGTTGCCACCGGGCGATGATTCTGCCGCGTCGTTGAATGCGGCTCGGAAATCTTGTCGGGACGAGGAACGCTATGGTGCTCAAAATCGTTAAAACCGTCTGGCCGGCGATGCTTACCTATGTTGCGATAGGTGCGCCGTGCGGAATGATTATGGCGCAGACGGGAATGGAGCCCTGGATGGTTTTTGCTCTGAGCAGCACGTTTGTGACGGGTAGCGGCCAGTTTATGGTCTGCAACCTGTGGCTGGCAGGTGTGCCTGCGGCATCGATTGTCGCAAGTGTAGCCGCAATCTCCTCGCGCTTTGCTCTTTACTCTGCATCGATCGCGCCGCATCTGAGGGACGCTTCGAAGCGTCAGACGTTGGCTGTTGCCGCGACGCTCACCGAGGAGGCATATGGCATCTCGCTTGCCAGGCTGGTTGAGGGGGAGGATTGGGGCCCGCGCGAGTCCTTTGTGCTCAACGTGATCCTCATCGCAACATGGGGCGTTTCGTGTACGACGGGCGCCATCGTCGGCGCCGTTGTCGATGTCCCCACCGCTATTGCGGGTTTTGTCTGCACCTCGCTCTTTATCTGCCTGCTCTTTTCGCAGCGACTGTCGCGCGGCAATGTCGTGGCTGCCGTTATGGCTGCGGTGTCCGTTGCCCTATGCAAGCTCTTGGGGTGGACGAATATCGCCGTGCCGGCAAGCGCGCTCGTCGGCGTTGCCGCGGCGCTTGCGTGCGATGCTCTCGCCGAAGGAAGGGGCGCTCGCGATGCCCGTTAATGAGTTTTTGGTCCTGTGGCTGTTGTCTTGGGCGGCCATCGCGTTTTTCCGCATTGCCCCGGCGTTTGCTTTGCGCGGGAGGACACTGTCGCCCCGCGTTACCGAGGCCTTGGGTTATATTCCGCCCGCCGCCTTTGCGGCGCTGGTCGCTAACGATTTGATAAGCCCTGGCGCTTTCGACGCCGGCTTGTGGCAGGGCTTGATTCCCTGGATTGCGGCTGCCGGTGTCGTGGCGGTGGCAATCAAGACAAAGTCGATGCTGTGGTGCTGCGTCTCGGGCATCGTGTTCTATACCGTTTTGAGCTTCATATAAGAGCGGGGCGCGTTTGGCGTCCCGGCCCAACGAATCGAATTTCTCACCGAGCCGGTCTGCTTCTTCTGGTACCATGGTCAAACTTTACTGTAGCAAAGCGTGACGTGGGCTTTTGTTCTGCGTCAGCGGAAATGGGGGTTTCATGGCACAGGAAGCGACCGCCAACGAGCAAAAGAAATTCAAGGTACCGCGTATCCCGGGCGACATCATGATCTATCCCATGATTGTTGGCCTTTTGCTCAACACTTTCTGTCCGCAGGTCTTTGAGATCGGCGGCTTCTTTACGGCTGCCTGCTGTGGCGGCTCCAATACCATCGTCGCTGCGATCCTGCTCTTCGTGGGTGCCGGCATCAGCTTCAAGTCCACGCCGGGCGCTATCAAGACCGGCATCGTCGTACTGATTCCCAAGCTTGTTGTTGCGGCCGCCCTTGGCTTGGGTGTGGCATATTTCTTTAGCGACAACTTCCTGGGCCTGAGCTCGGTCTCAATCATCGGCGGCATTACGTTTTGCAACATGGCGCTCTATACGGGCATCATGGGCGAGTTTGGCGATGAGTCCGAGCAGGGCGCCGTCGGTATCCTGTTCTTTACGGCCGGCCCCGCCGTCACCATGATCATCCTCGGTGTCTCGGGTCTCGCCAACATCCCCGTCGGCACTATCATCGGATCCATCCTGCCGCTTGTTATCGGCATGGTTCTGGGCAACCTCTTCCCGTTCATCAAGAACCTGCTGGTCCCCGGCGCCAATCCCGCGATCGCTGTCATCGGTTTTCAGCTCGGTGCGTCCATGAGCCTTTCGAGCTTTATCACCGGTGGCATCTCGGGCATCCTGCTGGGTCTCATCACGCTCTTTATCGTCGGCCCCATCACCTTTGCGTTCGAGCGCCTGTGCGGTGGTAACGGCAAGGCGGCCGTTGCCTGCTCCACTATCGCCGGCACGGCTATGACCACGCCGGTCGCCCTCGCCGAGGTCGCCCCGCGCTATGCCGAGCTTGCGCCCACCGCGTACGCCCAGATCGCCACCGCCGTCATCATCACGGCAGTCATGGCTCCGATCCTGACCGGCTGGGTCGATAAGAAGTTCTGCCACGGCAAAGAGGATCTGTCGGTCGAAGGCGTCGAGGCTATTGAGGAGGCCGTCGCGACCGACATCGACGGCGAGTAATCGTCGACGCGAGTCAATCAAGCCGGCGTGTGCAATTCGCGCCGTATAGGCGCCCGAACGAAAGCTGTCTTGCAGCGACGTTCGGGCGCTCTGCTATTATTCCCCTTACCCCTGCGGAGTAGGGGGTGTTTATTGTCCAGACACGAATCGGGCGATTCTGACCACTTGGATATTGAAGGGATGGCGTCTAGTGGTTAAGGCACTCAAAATTGAGATATTCCTGCTATGCATGATTGTTCTTATCGGGCTTGCCGCACGAAGCCGCCGCTCCCTGTTCTCGAGCACCCAGCAGCTCTTGTTTAGCATGCTTGGCTACACGTCTGCTGCCTACATTTTCTTCGATATGATCTGGACGCTCTCGGACGGCGTGAGCACTCCTGTAGGCATCACGGCCAACTGGATTTCCAACGCGGTCTCGTTTTCGCTGTTCGCCATCGCGTGCCTCATTTGGTTTTTCTATTCCGAGACAGTGCAGGGCTCTCGCCTTTTGACCGCGCGCTATAGGGTGGCGCTCGTGACGTTGCCAACCGTATTGGTGGTCGTGCTGGCATTTACCAGCTACTGGACGCACACTATGTTCTATATCGATGCGCAGGGCGTATATCGTCGCGGAGCGCTTTATATGATTCAACCTATCGTTAGCTACTGCTACATCATATATACGTCTTTGCATGCCTTTATTCAGACTCGAAAAGTCGAAAGTCTGCAAAAGAAGGCCATTTATCGCACCCTCGCCTTTTTTGCGGTTCCCGCTCTGGTGGGCGGTACCTTCCAGGTTTTGTTTTCGGTACCGGGCCTTTGCGTCGGTATATCGCTGAGTATCCTGCTGCTCTACATCATCTACCAGGAGCAGCTGATCTCGACCGACCCGTTGACTGGTCTTAACAATCGCAACCGTTTTGAGACCTATATGCTGTCGCTCTTCTCAAATGTGGATCAGGCCGAAGATGTGTACCTGCTTATGATGGACGCCGACGGCTTTAAGCAGATTAACGACCGCTATGGACATGTGGAGGGCGACCATGCCCTCCAGGTCATATCTGCTACGCTCAAAGAGGTCTGCTCGGCGTCTGGTGGCTTTATCGCGCGTTATGGCGGCGATGAGTTCGTGGTGCTTCAAAAGGCGACGGCGGAGCAGGATATCATGCATCTGTGCGCGACAATCAACGATGAGCTCGCGCGCGCCGAGGTGCCGTATCTGTTGCGGATGTCCATCGGCTACGCACGGGTTGGTGATGGCGTCGATACCTGGCAAGACTTGCTTCGCGCTGCCGATGCGGAGCTCTACCGCGTAGGCCGAGAAAAAG
>CAJJVE010000151.1:0-4614 GCA_905196265.1 uncultured Collinsella sp.
CCACCGTCGCCGTACCTCATGATGGAACCCTGGCCGAATTTCTTCTCGATCTCGGCCTTGGTGGTGGCGATCATCTCATCGCGCTCTTTACCCGTCGTGCGAGCATGAACGGTACGTACGGGACCTGAATTCTTGGCCATGAATAGCCCTCCTCTTAACAACCTGCATCGATAATAAACGAACGGCTGTTCGTGGTCAACCGTTCAGATAAATCATATGCGGCCGACCTTTCCGAAACCCAACCAAACGCCGACCAAACACTGACCAAAAACTTGACCGCAGACGAAACAAGCAAGGCATGACGAGCAAGATTACGCCAACTACCTGCACAAAGAGCAAATTCGCCAGAGGTCCCTATCTCCACAATTAAGGGGCCCGGAGGCCCCTTAAAACACGTCTATTCCATAGAATGGAGCACGCAGACAATGCGACCCAGCGCCTCCGCGACCGCATGGGCGCGAACACACGAACGATCGCCCTCATAGTGACAACGAATGGAGTCCACGATCGGCACACCCCCATCGGACGAGCGATACGCCCAGCCAATATAAAAAGTGCCAGCCGGATCGTCCTCGGTGCCTCCGCCGGGGCCGGCATAGCCCGTCGCGCTCACGGCAATATCGCTCTGGTACAGCTCCAGCGAACCGGTAGCCATCTCGCGCGCCGTCTGATACGACACAGCGGTATAGCGGTCGAGCGTCTCCTGCTCAAGGCCGAGCACGCGATGCTTAATCTCGTCGCAGTACGTCACCGCACCGCCGCGCAGCACCGCCGAGGCACCGGGAATATCGGCAATCGTCGAGGCGATCATGCCCGCTGTCAAAGACTCAGCCGTCGAAACCGTCGCTCCACGAACGCTTGCACGCTCGACAATATCGCGTGCAAGATCTTCGTTGTGCGCGGCAATTTGCTCAAATGATTCCGTCATGCCTACCAGGACCTAGACCGAAAAGACGATCTTGCGGCAGTTCCAGAAGTACTGAGCGCCCGAGATAACGGTCAAGACAACGGCCACGGCGTACAGGAAGCGTGACACCGAGTAGATACCGAGCGTCAGTGCCACCGGGCCAAGGTGCAAGCCGGCCATCGCAAAGACGCACAGATAGCCGCAGATGGAGACCATCGTGGTCGCCGTCTTGTACTTGCCGAGCTTATCGGCGGCAACGACCACACCGGCCGCACTCGCGACCATGCGCAGGGCGCTCACCAACAGCTCGCGGAACAGGATGATGAACACGGACCACACGGTCACCGCACCAAAGTCCAAGAACAGCAGCAGGGCCGAGAACACGAGCAACTTATCGGCGATGGGATCCAGGAACTTACCGAAGTCGGTGATCTCGTTGCGCGAACGAGCCAGGTAGCCGTCGACCTTATCTGTGCACGACAGGATGACGTACAGAATAAAGGCGGCGGCGGCGAGCGGGCCGTCGAAGGTGCTCCAATCCGTACCGGCAACGCTTGTGTGAGACAGCGCCGACACAATCATGAACACCGGAATAAAGACGATGCGCACGCACGTCACGATGTTGGCGGGCGTCCAAACACTCGTCAGTTCCTTATTGCTCTCGTTAGCCACGACGCTCTCCTACTCCACAACATGACCGATAAGCTCGTAGCAAAAGCTATCGGTAAACTCGACCGTCAGAATATCGCCCACAGATTCCTCGCTAGCATCCAGATGCACCGCGCCATCGGAATCGGGCGCCTGGAACCAGGCATGTCCGATGAGCTCGGCACCGTCCTCGGTCTCCTCGATACCGTCGACGATCACCTGGGCGCGCTCGCCCACGTGCGCGGCAGTCGCGGCAAAGCCGAGCGACTCGGCCAGGTCCATAGCCTCCTGGGCGCGCTCGAGCTTGACCTCCTCATCGACCTGGCCCTCCATCTTGGCGGCCAGGCTGCCCTCCTCACGCGAGTAGGCAAAGACGCTCGTGTAGTCGAAACCCACGGTGTCCATAAAGTCGATAAGATCGCGGAACTCGTCGTCGGTCTCGGTCGGGAAACCCACCATGGCCGTGGAGCGAATCACGATGCCGGGGATGCGCTCGCGCAGGTCGCGGAACAGATCCTCGAGCTCCTGGCGCGAACCGGAGCGACGCATGGCCTTAAGGATGCGCGCATCGCAGTGCTGCATGGGGATATCGATATAGGGCAGCACCTCGGGCGTATCGCGAATGGTCTCGATAAGCTCGTCGGTCATGCCCTCGGGCTGCAGGTAGAGTACGCGGACCCACACGTTATGAGGACGCACCGCCCCAGCAACGGCCTGCAGCAGCTGCGCCAGATTGCGCGGCGAGCCCTCGGCGAGGTCCTCGTCGGCAAAGTCGGTACCCCAGATGCCCGTGTCCTGACCGATCAGTACGATCTCGCGCACACCGCCGGCGACCAGGTCGCGCACCTCGGAGATAATGCTCTCGGCATTGCGCGAGTGATAACGACCGCGGATATACGGGATCATGCAGAAGCTACAAAAGCGGTTGCAGCCATCAGAGATCTTGACGTAGGCGACAGCGCCCTCGACGGTGCGCTTGACCTGCGGAATATAGGCGGCAATCTCGCGTTCCACGCCCAGTACGTCATCGATGACCGCCACGATGCCGTCTTCCTCGTCGGCCTTCACAAAGGCCGCGACCTCGGGAAGCTCGTCGGGCAGGTCATCCCCGTAGCGTGACGGCACGCAGCCGCACATGACGATCGGGCAGGAACGAACGCCGTCCTGCACCTCGTTGGCAAGCTCGAGCGTGGTCTCGATGCTCTCGGACGTTGCAGAGGCAAGGAACGAGCACGTATTGACGATGGCGATATCGGCATCCTGCGGATCGAATGCCTCCTCGTAGCCTGCGGCGGTCAGCAGCGAACGCATACGGTCGGTATCGACCTCGTTCTTGGCGCACCCGAGGGTGATATAGAGTACGGAGCCCAACGGAGTATCCATGTTGGAGAGCGGTCCTTTCGAATGAATTAGCGGTAGTTGGTGAACTGCAGCGGCTGACCGTAGTCCTGGTCGCGCAGGAACTGGATCACGGCCTGCAGCGCATCCTTGGAAGCAGAGGAAACACGCAGTTTGTCGGCCTCAATCGTCACCTTGACCTTGAGCTTCTGATCCTTAATGTCCTTATTGATCTTCTTGGCAGTCGTCTGGTCGATACCCTCGACGATGTGACCGAGCACGCGCACGGTGCCGCCCGAGGCAGCCTGAGGCGCATCCCAGGACACAGCCTTAAGATCGATGCCACGCTTGATGAGCTTGGAGCTCAGGACGTCGATGATCTGCTTGGAGACAAAGTCGGCCGGGGCGTTGATCGTAAAGAGCTTGTCGCCCTTCGAAAGCTCGATGGTGGCGCCGGAGTCCTTGAGGTCATAGCGCTGGGAAATCTCGCGCGTGGTCTGCTGGAAGGCATTGTCGACCTGCATATTGACCTCGGACACGACGTCGAAGCTTGAATCTTTAGCCATGGTTAATCCTTTCGCTTACGAGCGGACTAGTAGCTGTCGTAAGAATAGTCGTCTGAATAGGGCGTAGTCTGCCCGTCGGTGGCGGCATCAGTGCCGTCCGTGGACTGGGCATCGGTTCCATCAGTTCCGTCGGTACTTTCGGTGCCATCGGTACCGTCAGCGCTCTCGCCGTCCTCGGCGTCGGTCGTCTCCTTCTTGGGAACGGTGATCGTCACGCGTGCCACGCCCGAAGTCTTAGTGTCGTAGCGGACCTTTTCGCCGTTCTTGGTAACGGTGACATCGGAAGGCTTGGACGTGGTGATCTCGATCGAGGACTCGGGCGTGTATTCCTGCTCAAAGGGACCGGTCGCCTGGGCGCCATAGACAGACTTGCCATCAACCTTGACTTCAATCCAAGCAGTCTTGCCCTTGGCAACGGAGATCTTGACCTTTGTGACCTCGTTCTCCTCCTTCTTGGCCGTCATCTTGGCGGCGTCCGAATCGGTCGACTCGTCCGCCGACTCATCGGTATCTTCATCGACGGATTCAGTCTTCTTGGAAGACTTCTTAGTCGTTGTCTTAGTGGCAGCGGGCGTCTCGGGAGTCGACTCGGGCGCCGAGGAGCCGCAGCCACGCAGGAGCACCACGATGAGCACGATCAGAAGCAGCGCCACGGCGCCGATACCGGCGTAAACGATACGAGGATCGAGACCGTTGTTCTGGGGAGCGCGCCCACCGCCGCGTCCACGATTGGAACCACCGCGACCAGCGCCTTGGGGCATACGACCGCGGTTATTGTCGGAACGTCCGCGATAGCTACCCTGGCGCTGCATATTGCGCTGGCCTGAACGGGGGGCGAGCTCGCCGCGACCCTGGTAGTTGCGCTGGCCCGAACGAGGCGCCGAGGAGCGCTGGCTAAAGGTCTGCGACTGAGAGCGAAGGCGAGGCGTCACCTGCGTAGTATCGGCGTCTGCATAGCAGCCGCGCGGACGAACGGAAGAAGCGCCACGGTACCCGCGATCGGAATAACCACCATCGCCGTAGCCGGCACGAGGGTCACGTGCGACACCGCGGGCAGCGGGGAGTGCGCGCTCCTCGGGCGCCGGCGTGCTGCGAAAGCGATCGCGCTGGGAACGAATCTCCTCGCTCGAACCCGTCTCGGTAACATAGCCAGCC
>CAJJVE010000152.1:0-4563 GCA_905196265.1 uncultured Collinsella sp.
CGTGTTGACTATAGACAGGCCCTGCTTAATGGCCAGGCCGCTGCGGGGCTGGACGAAGCCGGCGTAGCCGTCGGGCAGGGCGATAGCTAGGCCCGTGGAGACCAGACGACGCTCAAAGGGCTTCAGAATGCAATCCTCGTTGGAACGGAGGTCCAGGCCGGCATCCGTAGGATGGGCGTATTTAGGAAGTTCGACGGTTGGGTCGAGACGCTTAATGTTAACGGTAATGTTGGACATGAAATCACCTTAGCTTGTCGAGCTCTTGCAGAAACTCATCGACGTCTTTGAAATCGCGATAGACCGAGGCAAAGCGGATGTAGGCCACTTTATCGATCTTGGCTAACCGCTTAAGAACCATATCGCCCAACTCATGAGACGTAACGGCCGTGAGCGTACGGGAGCGAAGCTCAACCTCAATATCGTCAATGATCTCGTTGAGCTTTTTAGTGTCGATATCACGCTTGATCGTGGCGCGCATCAAACCGACCAGCAGCTTATTGCGATCGAACCGTTGCTTGGATCCGTCTGACTTAATGACCTCGATAGGGTCTTCACAACGCTCAAATGTCGTAAAGCGATAATTGCACGAGCAGCATTCGCGACGGCGCTTGATGGTGTTATTAGATTCCTGCATGCGGGAATCAACGACGCGGGTATGTGCCTTGCCGCATTTGGGACAGCGCATGGTACCTCCTCTAAAACGATTACAAGGGTACCATGCAACAGTGCTTAAATCTTAGGAACGTGCGGGAACTTTAAGATGCGCACCGGCATCGAGCGAGCCATGCTCCAGGTGATTGACGTTTCGGATCATATCAGAGGTCTCCTGTGTGGAAAGACCCTCAATCGGATGCTCCTGGGCAAGCGACCACAAGGAATCGCCAGACTGAACACGGACGGTCTCGTAGGTAACGTTAGATGCCGACTCGGCATATGCGGCGTGCCGAGCGCTGAAGATCGAGGTAGCAAGTACAAAGAAAAGCGTGAGCGCAACGGCCAGGGCGACAATCGTCGAGACCTTTAGGGCAACGGGGGCCGAAGTCGTGGCGACGCACTGGCTGCGGACGGGCTTGCCAGGCAGTGTTTGGAAACCAGACCGGCCGCCTTTGACAACCGTGAAAGCCGGCGCCGCAGGCGCCTCGAGCTTAAGGGCGAGGTTACCCTGGACCATATCCGTTGCGTTCATCATGTTCTCCTCTCGCGTGTTTTGCTGAGAACAGTTTTATCAAGCCGCGCGGACAAAAATGTCTAGCGCGAGAACGAATGTTCGGTTATTATTATCTTCGAACAGTTGTTCCTGTCAAGCAAAAATCGAACATTTGTTTGACATTGGCAGAGAGGATCCCCTGATGGCTCGCAAAATTACCAAGCGTCAGCAGCAGATTTACGACTTCATCAAGGAATATCAGCAGGAGAAGGGCTATCCGCCCAGTGTGCGCGAGATGGCATCGGCCGTAGGCCTCTCCTCCCCCAGCACGGTGCACGCTCACCTCTCTGCCCTGGAGGCTCGAGGGCTGCTCAAGCGCCAAATCCGATGAACCCACAGCGCCCCGCGGAACAGTCTCGCTGCCGCTTGTCGGTCGCGTCGCGGCCGGGATTCCCATTCTGGCCGAGCAAAATATCGAGGACACCTTTACCATCCCGACCGAAATCGCCACAGACCAGGGCTCCTTTATCCTTGAGGTGCATGGGAGCTCAATGATCAACGTCGGCATCTACAACGGTGACTACATTATCGTTCGCGAGCAAAAGAGCGCCATGAACGGCGAAATCGTCGTGGCCATGATCGATGGCTCGGCGACCGTCAAGACGTTCTACAAGGAGCAGGGGCGCGTGCGCCTGCAGCCCGAGAACGACACCATGGAGCCCATCTATGCAACGAACCCCGTTATTTTGGGTAAGGTTGTCGGTTTAATGCGCCGGTTCTCGTAATGCAAAAACGCATCACCATATTTGATACCGTCCGCGGGTTTACGATGCTATCGATGGCAGGTTTCCACGCTTGCTACGATTTGGCCTACCTATATGGATGGGATATGCCATGGTTTACCGAAACGGTTTTCCAGGATATCTGGCGCGGTATTTTTGTTTATCGCCGGTTGGATGTGCACGCTCTCGCGTAATAACGGTAAGCGCGCCCTCAAATACGCAGCCACAGCCTTGATCGTATGGATGGCAACTACACTGGTATCAGTCGACGATTCGGTAAACTTTGGCATCATCTATTGCATGGCAGCATGCACCGCGGTGGTTGCACTCACCCGTCCGTTACTCCAAAAAATACCGGGCTCGTGGGGCATCGCAGCGTGCCTTGTTCCTTTTGCCCTAACCTGGGGCATTCCAAAAGCGGTCTACCCACTCCCCTACCTGGCATGGCTTGGATTCCCGAGCCCGGGTTTTGTTTCGGGAGACTACTATCCGCTCATTCCGTTTGTCTTTATATACCTTACCGGCTTCTTTACTGCCCAGGCAGCACAAACATCAAGCCACGAAGCGCCGGCATGGGCATACGCCAATCCCATCCCGGCGCTCGCAGTCCTCGGTCGGCATGCCTTACCGTTCTACCTGCTCCATCAGCCTGTCATTCTAGGCGTGCTAGAGCTCGTTTATTCCGTACGATAGCGCTCAAGACGCGGCGAGATTCGGGCCGGCATCTTTGCCACAATGCGAACGCCGTCCTCTAGATATTCCTCATGCAGAAGGGTTCCCTGCTCATGCACCAGCGTAATGAGGGCGCCCTCGCGATACGGGATATCGGCTGAGAGCAAGACATCGGTGGCAGCTGCCTCACGAGCAATGCGGTCGACGAGATCGTCGAGCCCCTCGCCCGTCTGGGCCGAGAACAGCACAGCCTCGGGATAGCGACGATGGAAACTCAAGCGATCGACGCTATCGAGTAGGTCGATTTTATTGAACACCGTAAGCGTCAAACGCTCGCCGGCACCGATCTCGTCAAGAACGCGATCGACTGCCTCGAGCTGGCGCTCGTAGTCCTCGTCAGAGGCATCCACTACTTTAAGGATCAGATCGGCACCAAGGACCTCAGACAGCGTGGACTTAAAGGCGTCAACGAGACCATGCGGTAGCTTTTGAATAAAGCCAACCGTATCGGTAATGGTCATACCACGACCGCCGGGCAAGCGATACGAGCGCGTCGTCGGATCGAGCGTGGCAAACAATTTGTCCTGTGAAAGCACCGTAGACCCGGTCAGGCGATTGAGCAACGTCGACTTACCGGCATTGGTATAACCGGCTAAGGCAACGCGAAACGCTGGCGACTCGATACGGCTCTTTGACTGGACATCCCGGCGCTGTTCAACCTGCTTAAGCTCGCGACGAAGCGCGGCGATCTTGTTGCGAATTAAACGTCGGTCAACCTCGAGCTGGCTTTCGCCCTGACCAAAGCGCGAACCAATGCCACCGCGTGTCTGCTCTTTAGCAAGGTGGCTCCACATACCGCGCAAGCGGGGCAACAGATACTGCAATTGCGCTAGCTGCACCTGCAGGCGACCCTCACGAGTCTGAGCGTGCAGGCCAAAGATATCGAGAATCAACGCCGTACGGTCGATAATCTTAACCGGTTCGCCCACGGCTTTCTCAAGATACGACTGCTGAGAGGGTGTTAAATCATCGTCGAAGATAACAACATCAGCATCCATACGATGCACGAGCCCGCAAAGCTCCTCAACCTTACCGGAGCCGATAAACGATTTTGGATACGGTTTAACCAGACGCTGTGACAAACGCGCCACGCACTGAGCGCCAGCCGTATGGGCAAGGCGCTCAAGCTCGTCAAGCGAACGATCGAGCGGCCAGGCGTTATCGCGCCACTCAACTCCGACAAGAACGGCACGTTCGGGCTCAGGTGCTGTGGGAACAAGGGGAAACCGAGCCATTAGGCCGCCTCGATACGATGAAGGATATCCTCAACGACCTCATCGATCGTAAACACGTCCATATCAAACCACACAATGCGGTCATCGTGTTTAAACCACGAAAGCTGACGCTTGGCATAGCGACGCGAACGCGTCTTGATGAGTTCGCGAGCCTCATCCATAGAAATCACGCCGTTAAGGGCATCGATAATCTCTTTATAGCCAATCGCTTGCATCGAAGTCAGGGCATCTCCCAGCCCCTGGTCCATAAGACCGCGTACCTCATCAACAAGACCCTGCTCAAACATCAGATCGACACGCAGGTTAATACGCTCGTAAAGCGCCTCGCGATTACGCATCAATCCAAACCACAGAGCGTGATAATGCTCGCGCGGAACACTAAACTGCGACTTTTGCTGCGCGTAGGACACACCATCATCGTGCATTTCGAGCGCGCGAATCACGCGACGAACATTATGGGGGTGGATGACCGCAGCGGACTCGGGGTCACGCTCGGCAAGCAACGCATGCAACGCTTCCTCGCCTATGCGCTCGGCAAGCTCCTGATACTCCGCGCGGCGATCGTCCTCAAGCTCGCCCGAGGGAAAATCCATCTCATCCAGGGCGGCCTTGAGATATAAGCCTGTGCCCCCGCAAAACACCGGTAGGCGGCCCTCGACCAGCAAGC
>CAJJVE010000153.1:0-4523 GCA_905196265.1 uncultured Collinsella sp.
TGCAGACGGCTGGCGTCGCGGCGCTTCCCGGACTTATTGCCGCGGCCATCGCGATTGGGGCGGCCGCCGGCCTGGCCCCGCAGATTGGCTCGGCCATCTCGGCCGTGGGCTTTTTGGTACTTATGGCCAACGCCACCATGCAGACGCAGGGCATCCTGTCGATGCTACCCGTCGCGGTGCTCTTTGCCGCCACCATGTCCGGTTGGTGGATCGCCTGGGGACGCACCGAGGCGGCCGCGAGCGCGGCGCTCACCTGCGCGGTGGCACTTGGCTGTCTAACGGGCGACGTCATCCTTGCCGCCGGGGTCACCGCCGGCATCGCGGCCTTTTGGCTCGGCCCGGCAAGCGCCGCGGCCGCCACGGGGATGGGCGCGCTTTTTGGCCGCCTGGCTACGGTTGCGCTTTCCGCCGGAGGCGCGCTGGGGCTCGGCAATGTTGCCGCGGCGCTGGGAGACATGCTCTTCTGGGCTGCCGTTGTGCTTGTCGCGGCGACAGCTGCACTGACATCTCTGCTGCTCAACGCCCATGCCAAGCGTGCCGAGCAGGGCTCGAACCTGGCTGCAATCGCTGCCATCGCCGGCTGCGGAATAGGCACCGCGGCGTCGCTCTGTCTTGCACACCATATGGAAATTGCCAGCCTTGCGGGCGCGGTCGTCGTCAAGGCGGCGGTTGCGGGAGCCCTATCCTCTATAATCGTTGGGATATGCCTATATTTGCTCGGATACCAAAGAACCTATACGGAGAGTGATCTTTCGTGAACTTCCTGAACATCTTCGAGGACCACGTGGCCGGCATCTTCGGTGCCACCCGTGCCCCGTTCTCCTTTAAGAAGCTTGCCAAGCAGGCCGCTCGCGACATGGAGGATCAGACTCTGGTGATCAACGGCGTCAACACCGCGCCGGCACTCTATACCATCCTGATCGCCGCCGACGACGATCCCATGCTCGCCCCGTTCTACCCCGAGCTTTCGCGCGAAGTCCGCGAGTTTGTGAAGGCACAGGCCGAAAAGCGCCGCTATGTGTTTGTCGGCGAACCCCTCGTTCGCTTTATGATCGACCCGCAGCTGCGTGCCGGTAAGTTCTCGGTCTTTGCCGAGAACGTCGACGCCCCCACGCTCGGTCGTTTGTACGAGGAAGAACGCGCTTACCAGAATGGCCTGGGCCAGAACAACTCGGCCGCAAGCCGCGCCGCCAGCGCTCCCCGCGCCGGCAAGCAGCAATTCGCCGCTCCGCAGCAACAGCACCCCGCCGCCATGCCCCAGCAGCCGTCGCCCCGTGCCGCCGCTCCCGACCCGCTCGCCGTGGCCGATCCCTTTGCGCCCAGCGTCCCCGACCCCGCCGCCGCGCCCATCCCCGTGCCGCAGACCGTCTCTCGTGACGCCCTCGCCGGCATGGGCGGAGCCGCCGCGACCGGCGCCGCCGTGGGCCTTGGCGCCGCGGCCGGTATTGCCTCCAACATGGCGAGCACCCGCGCCCCGCAGCGCCCACTCGCCCAGCTCGTCGACGTCGTGAGCGGCGAGAGCCACAGCATCACTTCCGCGCAGGTGACCATCGGTCGCGAGCGTTCGGTTTCGGACATCGCCCTGCGCGACCCCAACGTGTCGCGTCGTCACGCCCAACTCACCTTTACCGGTTCGGACTGGTCGATCGAGGACCTCAATTCCACCAACGGCACGCTCGTCAACAACCGCCGCATCACGCGCTGCCCGCTGCGCAACGGCGACCTGCTGACGTTTGGCCTGAGCACCTTTGAATTTAGGGGATAGTCGCTTATGAACATCGATATCGTCCTTTTTGCAGGCCGCATCGTCCTGGTCGCCCTGCTCTACATCTTCCTGTTCGCCGTCATGAAAACCGGCGTGGGACTCGTACGCGGCCAGCGCCGCGACTCCGCTATCTGGACGATCGATGTGGACAAGGGTCCGCGCGGCATCCGTGGCATCCATGTAGACATGCTCGGCCCCGTCATCGTGGGCCGCTCGCCGTCCTCGGACATCTGCATCAACGAACCGTTTGTCTCGGCCTCGCACGCACGCTTTTCGCTGCAGGGCCCGGCACTCATCATCGAAGACCTCAACTCGCTGAACGGCACGCTCGTTAACGGCCGTCAGCTGGTGGAGCCCGCAACGCTGCGCGAGGGTGATGAGGTCCAGATTGGCGACGTGGTCATGAAGGTGAACCGTCGATGATCGACGAGGAGAACAAGTCCGCAACCATGCCCGAGACGCCGACTGCCCCCGCAGCTGCGCCGGCTCATGCCGCTCCGGCGCGCCCTGCGACCGTGGAGCCCGAGGACACCGTGTTCTCCCTGCCTCTTTCGCATGTAACTCAAGAATATCCGGCACTCGTCGATGACGAGGACGCCGACACCGAGCAGCTCGACGCCCCCATCGGCGCGCACGCTGCCGAGCAGTCGGCGGAACCGGAGGCAACGCCCGCACCGGCTCACTTTGCCGAGCCCGTCGCCGAGGCGATTAACGAGAGCGCTGCCGTGTTTGCAGCCCCCGAGCCTGCCGCGCCGGTATTCCCCGTCGCCCCGGCAAGCGAGGCGGCACCCGCATCCGCAACGCCTGCCGAAGTCGAGCAGCCCGTTGCCGCGCCCGCCGCGGCTCCCGAGCCCTCCGCTCAACCCCAGAGTACGCCCGCGCCGTCGCACTTTGCGACGCCCGAGCCGACGGCTGTCGAGCCGCAGCAGGACGGCGATCCCGCCGACCGCGTAACCGAAGATCTCAACCTTCCGGACGTCTCCGACGCCGAGTCGGGAGACGATGCCGACACCGTCTCCCCCGGCGACACCGCCGAGATCGATGTCGCCGCCGTGGAGGCAAAGCTCAAAGATCCCGGCTCGACCATGAGCTTTGAGCCGCTGACCGACGAGCGCATCGAGACCGACTCGACCTACGACGCCGGCACCACCACGCAGCTTATGTGGGGCGCCCGCTCCGACGTCGGATGTGTGCGCCCGCACAATGAGGACTCCTATCTGGTGCAGTCGCCGCTCTTTTGCGTGTGCGACGGCATGGGAGGACACGCCGCCGGCGAGGTGGCATCCTCCATCGCCGTCGAGACCATCGCCAAGACGGCGCCGCAGTCCGCCGACGCCGCGCGCCTGGCCGCAGCCGTTGAGGCCGCCAACGCCGCCGTGATCGAGGCCGCCCTCAACGGCCTGGGCAAACCCGGCATGGGATGCACGGCCACCTGCGCCTACATCGAAAACGATACGCTCGCCATCGCCCACGTGGGCGACTCGCGCGCCTACCTGCTCCACGAGGGTACGCTCATCCGCGTGACCCGCGACCACTCCTACGTGGAGGAGCTCGTGGATGCCGGCGAGATTACGGCCGACGAGGCCCGCGTCCACCCCAACCGCTCGGTCATCACCCGCGCGTTGGGCTCGGATCCCGCCATGTATGCCGACCACTTTACCCTGCACATCGAGGAAGGCGACCGCCTGATTCTGTGCTCCGACGGTCTTTCGAGCATGATTCCCGATAGCGATATCGAGAACATCGCTACGCAGTCCTCGAGCGCACAGATTTGTGTCGACAACTTGGTGGACGCGGCGCTCGCCGCCGGCGGCCACGACAATGTGACCGTGGTGGTCGTCGACCTGGTCGACGACGGCGTCATGCGCGAGGCAAAACGCGTCCGACGCCGCAATGTCACCATCGCCTCCGTCTTGGCCCTTGTCTTTGTGCTGGTGGCAGGCATCTGGGCATACACGGGCGTCACCGGCTCCTATTACTTGGGAACCTACCACGGCAATGTCGCCGTCTGGCGCGGCCTGCCCGGCAAGACGCTCGGGGTCGAGCTCCACTGGCTCGAGAGCGAAACCAGCATCAAGCTGTCCGACCTGCCCGAAGACACGCAAAACCGCCTGAAGGCAGGCATTCCGCAAACGAGTGTCGACGATGCGCAGGACACCATTTCCAAGTACCGCCATGTGATTGACGCGCAAACGATTCGCGACAACACCGATCAGGAATCCACCTCCGAGTCAGATTCCGAGAAAACCGCCGAACAGTCAGCCGAGGCCGAAGCCTCCGATAAGAATTAGAAAGGGAGTGCCGCTTATGAGTCGCCGCAACACCGAACTGCTCTTGCTCATCGCCTCGGCGTTCCCCGTCATCCTGCTCTATGCGATGTACGTGCTCACCGCGGGTGCCACGATTTCCTTTGAGACGCTCGCCGTGCCGATCGGCCTGTTCGCCGCCTTCGCCGCGGCGCATATCGCCGTGCGCATCCTGGCGCCCGGCGCCGACCCCGCCATCCTGCCCATCGTCTTTGTGCTCTCGGGCATCGGCATCACATTCGTGACGCGCCTGGCCCCCGACCTCGCCATCTCGCAGCTCATCATCTTGTTTGTCTCGGTGGCGCTCATGGTGGGAACGCTCGCGCTGGTCAAGAACCTCGACGTGGTCATGCGCTACAAGTACACCTTTGGCATTATTGGCATCATCCTGCTGATGCTGCCGATCTTTATCGGCACCACGATCTCGGGCTCCAAGCTGTGGATTCGCATCG
>CAJJVE010000154.1:0-4467 GCA_905196265.1 uncultured Collinsella sp.
CCCCGAGACGTTCATGATTACCCCGTCCGCGTCCTCCGAGGACGTTACCAAGGGCAAGGATTGCGTCTTCCAGGTTTGCTTTACCGACCCCAACCAAGGTGTCAACGCTGCCAAGTTCCTGGCGCAGAAGTATGCGAACGAGAAGTTCGTGCTGTTCTATAACTCCGGCGACGCCTATTCTTCGGGCATCGCAGATTCCTTTAAGGCCCAGGCCGCTAAGTCTAAGCTTGAGATTGTCGACGAGGAGACCTTTAAGGACGACTCCGCCACGAGCTTTACCAACCAGCTGACCAAGGCCAAGCAGGCAGGCGCCACCATGATCTTTGCGCCGATCTACTACACGCCGGCGTCCGTCCTGCTCAAGAACGCCAAGGACATGGGCTACGACGTCAAGATGATGGGCTGCGACGGCATGGATGGCATCCTGGGCGTTGAGGGCTTCGACACCTCTCTTGCCGAGGGTCTGCTGCTCATGACCCCGTTTTCCGCCGACGACGAGAAGAACGCCGACTTCGTCAACGCTTACAAAGATAAGTACGGCGATACCCCCGACCAGTTTGCCGCCGACGCCTACGACGGCGTGCATGCTGTGGTCGAGGCTCTCAAGGAGGCCGGCCTGGGTGTCGACGCCGATCCCACCGAGGTTGCCGAGAAGCTTCCCGAGGCTATGCGCAACATTACTGTTGACGGCCTGACTGGCAAGCTCTCCTGGAACGACAAGGGCCAGGTCCAGAAGGAGCCCACGGCGTACGTCATCACCGATGGCAAGTACGTACAGGCCTAATTGGCCGCCTTACATAGAGCGGTTTTGATCCCAAGCAGGGGAGGTTTTGGCCTTCCCTGCTTGCTTGGTATCTAGGGACAGTGTAACGTCCCTGTTTCATACATTAACTGGAAACCTATTCGAAAGGGGGATGTGGAACATGACGGTCTTTATTCAATACCTGGTCAACGGCCTGTCCATGGGCAGCGTCTACGCCATCATCGCGTTGGGCTACACCATGGTCTACGGTATCGCCAAGATGCTGAACTTCGCTCACGGCGATGTCATCATGGTCGGTGCCTATGTCTCGTTCTGTGCCACGTCGTATCTCGGCCTTCCGGGCTGGGCATCTGTAATTCTTTCTTGTGTGGTCTGTACCGTTCTCGGTGTTCTCATCGAGGGTCTGGCATACAAGCCGCTGCGCCAAGCAGGCCCGCTGGCCGTTCTGATCACGGCTATCGGCGTGTCTTACTTCCTGCAGAACGCCGCGCAGCTTCTGTGGGGCGCCACGCCCAAGAACTTCACTTCGCTCGTCACCTTCCAGGTGCCGGAGTTCTTGGCCAAGTTCAACGTGAGCGCCGTCTCGCTCGTCACCATCGTCGCCTGCCTGGTTATCATGGCCGGCCTGATGTTCTTTACAGGTAAGACCAAGATGGGCAAGGCCATGCGGGCCTGTTCGGAAGACAAGGCGGCTGCCCAGCTCATGGGTATCAACGTGAACAGCACCATCTCCGGTGCTGCAGCCCACGACGGGTGCTATGCCTGGCATCAAGGCCTTCGACGCCGCTGTCTTCGGTGGCATCGGCTCCATCCCCGGCGCTTTTGTCGGTGGCATTCTCATCGGCATCATCGAGGCGATGGCGCAGGCTTACATTTCCACGAGCCTTGCCAACTCCATCGTCTTTGGTGTTTTGATCATCGTCCTGCTCGTCAAGCCTGCCGGCCTCTTGGGCAAGTACGTCCCCGAGAAGGTGTAGGTGAGCGTTATGAAGTTTCTTAAAGACAAGCAGACGCGTCACGACTTTGTTACGTACGCCATGTGCGTTGTGGCGTTCGCCATCGTGTTCTTTATGCAGTCCAACCACATGATCCCGCGCATGATTGCTGGTCAGTTGGTTCCTATTACGGCCTACATCGTCATGGCCATTTCCCTCAACCTTGTCGTCGGCATCGCGGGCGACCTGTCGCTGGGCCATGCGGGCTTTATGAGTGTCGGCGCCTACACGGGCATCGTCACCGCCGTCGCGCTGGAGAGCGCCGTTCCCTCCGATCCGGTGCGCCTTATCATCAGCATCGTGGTCGGCGCTATCGCCGCTGCCATCTTGGGCTTCTTGATTGGTATCCCGGTCCTGCGCCTGAGCGGCGATTACCTGGCTATCGTGACGCTGGCCTTTGGCGAGATCATCAAAGAGATCGTCACCTGCCTCATTGTGGGCGTCGACTCCCGCGGCCTGCACGTGATCTTTAACATCACGGGCAACTCTACGATCGACGACCTGCACCTGCTCGAGGACGGCACCGCCATCATCAAGGGCGCCCAGGGCGCCTCGGGCGTGTCGACGTACTCGACCTTCCTCGCCGGTGCCATCCTGGTCATGGTCGCACTCGTGATCGTGCTCAACCTGGTTCGCAGCCGTACCGGCCGTGCCATTATGGCCGTGCGCGATAACAAGATTGCAGCCGAGTCCGTAGGCATCTCCGTCACCGAGTACCGCATGATCGCCTTCGTGGTTTCCGCTGCCCTCGCCGGTGCTGCCGGAGCCCTCTTCGGCGGTAACTTCTCGCAGCTCTCCGCCACCAAGTTCGACTTCAACACGTCCATTCTCATCCTGGTGTTCGTGGTCCTGGGCGGTCTGGGCAATATGCGCGGCTCCGTCATCGCGGCGGCGCTACTCACGGTGCTTCCCGAGCTGCTTCGTCAGTTCTCGGACTACCGCATGCTCATCTACGCCATCGTGCTGATCCTGGTCATGATTTTTACCAACAACCCGCAGCTCAAGGCGTTCTTCGGTCGCGTCAAGGACCGCTTTGCTTCCAAGAAGGAGGTGGCAGCCGATGCCCAGTAAATTTGAGTTCAAGAAGGGCAAGATGGTCCCGTATCCTTCTGGCGCCATCGTTCCCGATCGTGACCTGGGCGAGCGCCCTGCACTCGAGTGCATCCACCTGGGCATTGAGTTCGGTGGCCTTAAGGCAGTCGACGACTTTAGCCTGACTATCGGCAAGACCGAGATCGCCGGTCTGATCGGTCCCAACGGCGCCGGCAAGACCACGGTCTTCAACCTGCTCACCAAGGTGTACCAGCCCACGCATGGCACCATCCTGCTCGACGGCGAGGACACTTCGGGCAAGTCGGTCTACCAGGTCAACCGCATGGGTATTGCCCGTACCTTCCAGAACATTCGCCTATTCAACACCATGACGGTGGAGGATAACGTCAAGGTCGGCCTGCACAACCAGGAGCGCTACTCCGGCTTTGAGGGCGTGCTGCGCCTGCCGACGTATTGGAAGCACGAGAAGGCCGCCCACGAGCGCGCCATGGAGCTGCTGTCCATTTTTGACATGGAGCACCTGGCAAATGAACAGGCCGGCTCGCTTCCTTACGGCGCTCAGCGCCGTCTGGAGATCGTCCGCGCGCTTGCCACTAACCCCAAGCTGCTGCTGCTCGACGAGCCTGCCGCCGGCATGAACCCGTCCGAGACCGCAGAGCTCATGGCGAACATCGTCAAGATTCGCGACACCTTCGGCATCGCCATCATGCTTATCGAGCATGATATGTCGCTCGTTATGAACATCTGCGAGGGCATCTGCGTGCTTAACTTTGGCAAGGTTATCGCCAAGGGTACGGCGGAGGAAATCCAGAACAACGACGCCGTTATCGAGGCGTATCTGGGTAAGCAGGATAAGGGGGAGAACTAAATGGCAGAGCCGATGCTTTCCGTCTACAACATCAACGTCTGGTACGGCGCCATCCACGCCATCAAGGACATCTCCTTTAACGTTAACGAGGGCGAGATCGTGGCCTTGATTGGTGCCAACGGTGCCGGCAAGTCCACAACGCTCAAGACCGTCTCGGGCCTGCTGCGCTCCAAGACCGGCTCCATCAAGTTTATGGGCGAGGACATTACCCATACGCCCGCTGATAAGCTGGTTGGTAAGGGCCTGGCTCAGGTTCCCGAGGGTCGTCGCGCCTTTTTGCAGATGACGGTCGAGGAGAACCTGGAGATGGGCGCCTATACACAGCCCAAGTCCACAATTGCTCCGGGCCTGGAGCGCGTCTACGAGCAGTTCCCGCGCCTGAAGGAACGTCGTCGCCAGGTCGCCGGCACCCTTTCGGGCGGCGAGCAGCAGATGCTCGTTATGGGGCGCGCCCTTATGAGTAACCCCAAACTGCTTATGCTCGACGAACCTTCCATGGGTCTGGCACCGATTCTGATCGAACAGATCTTCCAGATTGTCGAGGACCTGCACAAGGCCGGCACCACGGTGCTTCTGGTCGAGCAAAACGCGCAGATGGCGCTTTCCATCGCCACGCGCGGTTACGTGCTCGAGACCGGCAAGATCACCATGACCGGCACCGGCCAAGAGCTCCTGCACGACGACAACGTCCGCAAGGCCTATCTGGGTGGTTAATCCATTCAACAAAGGGGGCGCTGACCAACCCGGTCAGCGCCCCCTTTTAAGTTGCGGTGGAATAGGGACTAAAT
>CAJJVE010000155.1:0-4438 GCA_905196265.1 uncultured Collinsella sp.
TTCGTCACCATCCGCTCCCGCATCAACCGCATGGAGGAGCTCGAGGCCATGGTCGAGGACGGCCGCATGGCAGTGCTTCCCAAGAAGGAGCAGGCTGTGCTCGGTAAGGAGCTCACCAAGCTCCAGACCAACCTTGGTGGCGCCCGCGACATGAAGGGTCTGCCCCAGGCTCTCTTCGTTATCGACACCAAGCGCGAGGAGAACGCCATCAAGGAGGCCCAGCGCCTGAACATCCCCGTCGTCGCCCTGATCGACACCAACTCCGATCCCGACGAGGTCGAGTACGGCATCCCCTGCAACGATGACGCTATCTCCGCTGTCACCCTTATGTGCGAGCTCATGGCTGACGCCTGCCTCGCTGGCTCCGGCAAGGAGCAGGTCTCCGAGGCCGAGATGGCCGCTGAGCCCAAGGCCGAGTAAATCAGTCTTAGTTAATTCTTTTTCATCTCTTTGAAAGGAAACACAATGGCCCAGATTACCGCCGCTATGGTCAAGCAGCTCCGCGAGATGACCGACTCCCCGATGATGGAGTGCAAGAAGGCTCTCGTCGAGGCTGACGGCGACATGGACGCCGCTGTCGACGTTCTGCGCAAGAACGGCCTCGCCAAGGCTGCCAAGAAGGCTGGCCGTGAGACCAACGAGGGCGCTGTCGCCGCGTTCGTCTCCGAGGACGGCAAGACCGGCGCTCTGCTCGAGCTCTCCTGCGAGACCGACTTCGTTGGCTCCAACGCTAAGTTCACCGGCTTTGCTTCCAAGGTCGCTGAGGTTGTCGCTACCACCGAGCCTGCTGACGTCGACGCTCTGCTCGAGAAGCCGATGGGCGAGGAGACCGTTTCCTCCGAGCTCACCGAGATGATTCACATCATGGGCGAGAACATGAAGATCTCCCGTTTCGCCGCCCGCAAGGCCGAGAACGGCGCTCTCGCTTCTTACATCCACATGGGTGGTAAGATCGGCGTTCTCGTCGAGTTTGCTTTCGAGAAGGCCGAGACCGCTCAGGCTGAGTCCTTCAAGACCTTTGCTCACGACGTTGCCCTTCAGGTTGCCGCCGTCGCCCCGATTTGCGCTACCCGCGATCAGGTTCCGGCCGAGACCGTCGAGCACGAGAAGCAGATCTACATGGCTCAGGCTGCCGAGTCCGGCAAGCCCGAGGCTATCCAGGAGAAGATGGCTGTTGGCCGTCTGGAGAAGTTCTACAAGCAGTCCGTGCTCACCGAGCAGGAGTTCATCAAGGACAGCTCCCTCACCATCAAGAAGTACGCTGAGCAGGTCTCCAAGGAGCTCGGCGACACCATTACCGTCGTTGCCTTTGACCGTCTGGTCCGTGGCGAGTAAATAAGCTCTTGTAGCTGGTAATGAGCAGGCTGTGGGTTTTACTCACAGCCTGCTTTTTCATGGCTCCCCGTTAAGCCTTTGATATTATGTTATGAGTCTAATTAAAGGAGGATCGCTTTGTCCGACATCCGATATAAACGCGTGCTTCTGAAGCTCTCCGGTGAAGCGCTGATGGGCGATGGCAACTACGGCATCGACCCCAAGGTTACCGATCATCTTGCCAAGCAGGTCAAGGAACTGCTCGCCGTTGGTCATGAGGTCGGCGTCGTTGTCGGCGGCGGCAATATTTTCCGCGGCATGGCCGGCGCCGCCGGTGGTATGGACCGCGCCCAGGCCGATTACATGGGCATGCTCGCTACCGTTATGAACGCGCTTGCCCTGCAGGATGCCTTCGAGCACAACGATGTTCCCTGCCGCGTGATGAGCGCTATCCAGATGAACGAGATCTGCGAGCCCTATATTCGCCGTCGCGCTATCAACCACCTGTCTAAGGGCAACGTCGTTATCTTTGCCGCCGGATCGGGTAATCCGTACTTTACGACTGACACTGCCGCAGCCCTTCGCGCCTGCGAGATCGGTGCCGAGATTCTGATTAAAGCCACCAAGGTCGATGGCATCTACGACAAGGATCCCGTCAAGTGCGCTGACGCCGTCCGCTTTGACAAGATCACCTATCACGAGGTGCTCGTTCGCGGCCTGCAGGTTATGGATTCCACGGCTACGGCTCTTTGCCAGGACAACCGTATGCCCATTTTGGTCCTCAACATCGATGGCGAGGACACCGTCAAGCGCGCGCTCGCGGGTGAGCCCGTCGGCACGCTCGTCTATCAGGAGGATTAAGCATGGCAGAGAACATCACCGCCCACATGGACAAGTCACTCGAGTCCCTCAAGCATAACTTCTCCAAGGTCCGCACTGGCCGCGCTAACGCCAACATCCTGTCCGACATCACCGTCGACTACTACGGTGTTCCCACACCCGTCACACAGGTTGCCGCCGTTAAGACCCCTGAGGCCCACATGCTGCTTATCGAGCCGTGGGATAAGGCGCTCATCAATGCCATCGTCAAGGCCATCAGTGCCTCCGACCTGGGCATTACCCCCAACTCCGATGGTACTGTCGTGCGTCTGCCGTTCCCCGCTCCCACCGAGGAGCGTCGTCGCGAGCTCGTTAAGGAGTGCCGCGAGTACGCCGAGCAGGCCAAAGTCTCCATCCGCAACATCCGCCGCGACTTTAACAACAAGCTCGAGCGCGACGAGGAGCTCACCGAGGACGATGTCCGTCGCGAGCAGGCCAAGGTCCAGAAGCATACCGACGAGTATGTCGCCAAGGTCGAGGAGCTTCTGAAGGAAAAAGAAGCCGAGGTCATGGAGATCTAAGGTGCAATACGACGAGCATAAACTGGTCGAGTACTTTGCCGACGCCCCTGCGGGCGTCGGTTTTTCCGACCTTGACCTCAATAACATCCCGCACCATATTTCGTGCATCATGGACGGCAACGGCCGTTGGGCCACGGCGCGCGGTCTTGCCCGCACCGAAGGCCACAAGGCCGGCATCGTCTCGCTGCGCGAGATCATTACCGCCTGCGTGCGCCTGGGCGTCGACGTGCTTTCGACCTATGCATTTTCGACCGAAAACTGGAATCGCCCGCAGCACGAAGTCAACGTTCTGATGCACCTGTTTGCCAAGACGTTTATCGATGAGCTACCGCTGCTTAAGCGCGAGAACGTTCGCGTTGTCTTTTTGGGCGATATTTCCGCGCTGCCCAAGAAGACCCGCGACGTCTTTGAGCGCGGCCTTGCCGAGTGCGCCGACCATACCGGTATGACGCTGGCGCTGGCCGTTAACTACGGTGCCCGTGCTGAGATCACCCGCGCTGTCCGCCAGATCGCACTTGATGCGGCTGCCGGCAAGATTGATCCCGCCGCAGTTGACGACAATATGGTGGCTTCGCACCTGTACACCGCCGGTCTTCCCGATCCGGAGCTCGTGATTCGCACTTCTGGTGAGTTGCGTCTTTCGAACTATCTGCTGTGGCAGGTTGCTTATTCCGAGTTCTATGTCACCGATACCTATTGGCCCGACTTTGATCGTTGGGGCCTTGTCGACGCCATTTTGGCCTTCCAGGGTCGCGACCGTAGGTTTGGTGGACTGAGCAAGACCGAGGAGGCTTAATCGTGTCCGAACGTCCCAAGGCATCCGCTCCCAAGGCACCTACTTCCGCGACGCCCGCGCGTAAGGCTGCCACTGCGGGAGCGCCTGCGGCGAAGAGCAGCTCCGGTTCGTGGCTGGCGGGCTTTATCACCCGTGCCGCCGCCGGTATCGTCTATGCCGTTGTCTTTATCCTGTGCCTGGTTTTGGGTATTGTGCCCACGGCCATCTTTGTGTCCGTCATGAGCGGTCTGTGCTGCTACGAGTTCTTCCGCATGACGAGGCTCGACGGCAAGGTTGCCAACGAGCGCCTTGGAATCGCTGCCGCCGTGCTCTTTCCGCTCTCGGCTCTGGGCGATTCGCTGCTGTTGAACGCCCTGCTGTTCGCTTTGATGCTTGCGGTTGGTATCTGGTATGTCTGGTCTCCGCGCACGCGCATCTCTGACGTTGCCGTGACGCTCATGGGTCCGATCTACACCGGCTTTATGCTGTCGGCTATCGTGCTGCTGCGCGATGCCGTGCCCGGTTTTGCCGGCGCCCTGCTTTCGGTGGGCGTTTGTGCGTCCCTTTGGGTCTCCGACTCGTTTGCCTACATCGTGGGCAGCCGTATCGGCAAGCATAAGATGGTTCCCAAGATCTCTCCCAAAAAGAGCTGGGAAGGCTTTGTCGGCGGCATTTTGGGGTCTGTCTTGATCTGGCTCATCCTGTGGGCAACGCACTTCTATAAGCTGAGCCTGCCCTATGCACTGCTGTGCGGCGTGGTCGTCTCCATTCTGGGCGTTATCGGCGACCTCATCGAGTCGCGTATCAAGCGCGGTGTGGGCGTCAAAGATTCCGGCAATCTCATCCCCGGCCACGGCGGCATGCTCGATCGCAGCGATTCGCTCATCTTTGGCTGCATTACCGCGCAGCTGCTGCTGATGATCGGAGGCGTGCTGTAATGGCGTATCAG
>CAJJVE010000156.1:0-4433 GCA_905196265.1 uncultured Collinsella sp.
CCTCGGGCGCAGCGCAGATCGTCCCCGAGGCCGACCTTCGCAAGAAGCTTGAGAAGGGCGAGCCCCTCAACATCAAGCTCGGCGTCGATCCCACCAGCCCCGACCTGCACCTGGGCCATGCCGTGCCCCTGCGCAAGATGCGTCAGTTCCAGGACCTGGGCCACAAGGTCACCCTCATCATCGGTAACGGCACCGCACTGATTGGCGATCCGTCGGGCAAGAACTCCACCCGCCCGCAGCTTTCGCAGGAGCAGATCGAGGCCAACGCCGAGACCTACGTGAGCCAGGCCATGAAGATCCTGGATCCCGAGAAGACCACCATCGTGCACAACGGCGACTGGATCCTGTCGATGGATCTGGCCGGCCTGCTGCAGGTGTGCTCCAAGTTCACCGTCGCCCGCATCCTCGAGCGCGACGACTTTACCAAGCGCTACCAGTCCCAGACGCCGATCGCCCTGCACGAGTTCCTGTACCCCGTGATGCAGGCCTTCGACTCCGTTCAGATCAAGGCCGACGTGGAGATGGGCGGCACCGACCAGCTCTTCAACCTGCTCGCTGGTCGCGAGCTCATGGAGAAGATGGGCATGGAGCCGCAGATTGCGCTTACCATGCCGCTGCTCGAGGGCACCGATGGCGTCCGCAAGATGTCCAAGTCCTACGGCAACTACATCGGCCTGACCGATGCTCCCAAGGATATGTTCGGCAAGACCATGTCCATCCCCGACGAGATGATCGGCAAGTACTATCGTCTGGCCAGCTCGCTCACCCCGGCCGAGGTCGACAAGATCGACGCCGCCCTGGCCGACGGTTCCGCCGATCCCTATGAGCTCAAGCGCGCACTGGGCCGCGACCTGTGCGACACCTATCACGGCGCCGGTGCCGGTGACGAGGCTCAGGCCGAGTTCGACCGCGTGTTCAAGGAGGGCCAGCTTGCCGACTTCCCCGAGAAGCACGTTGAGCTGACCGTCAACGACGAGGGCCAGATCTACCTCGCTGGCCTGCTTAAGGACCTGGGCCTTTCGGCGAGCGCCGGCCAGGCCCGTCGCGACATTGACGGCGGCGGCGTCAAGATTAACGGCAAGGCCGTGGCTCCTAAGAGCTACAACATCGACCCCAGCGCCCTCAAGCTGGGCGACACCCTCTCCGTAGGCAAGCGCAAGGGCTTCAAGCTTATTTAGTTACGCGGTTTTACCAAACCGCGTAACCGCTCGACGCTGCGCGGGCCGCATTTGGACAATCTGACGTTCAACTTCAAGGGCGCGACCAGAAGGTCAGCGCCCTTTCGTTTCACGTCACCTTGTCTCAAATGCGGCCCGCTCGCTGGCGCTGCCAAAACATCGGCGTCGCCTTGGTCGCAAGTAGTCGTTGGGGACGTTCTTGAATGACTAGTCGTTTAAGAACGTCCCCAACGACTACCCAAGGCGGTCTGACCCCATTGCGCCAAGCGGCGTGTGCCGTTAAGCGGATGGGGTGTTAGCGGGACCTTCTTTTGGGCATACAATTGCTATTGGCTTGCTGCGGTGAAGGCTCGTCCGCTCCGCAGTTATTTCTACAGTTAAAGGAGAATGTATGTCCGTTGAGGTCATGAGGTCTGTGATCGAGGCTGCCGAGGGTCGCGTGCCCGTCGACACGCTGTTTACCAATGCGCAGATTGTCGACGTATATGGCCAGCGCGTGGCGCCCGGTAGCGTTGCCGTCAAGGACGGCGTAATCGTCGGCGTGCTCTACGACGGTCGCGACGATGCCGCCGGCACCTACGAGGCGACCGAGGTCATTGACTGCCAGGGTCGCTATATCGCCCCCGGCCTTATCGACGGACATCTGCATATCGAGTCCTCGAACATCCGTCCCGCCGAGTATGCGCGCATGGCGGCGACGCGCGGCACCACCACCGCCATTGCCGACAGCCACGAGATCGCCAACGTTTCCGGCCTGGACGGCCTGCGCTTTATGATCGAGGACGGCCGTCGCGCGCCTATTTCCATCAAGTACATGATGCCCTCGTGCGTGCCCGCGCTGCCCGATGAGCAAGCGGGCGCTGTGATTACCGCCGCTGACATGCAGGCGTTTTTTGCTGAGCATCCGGGCGATGTCTTTGGTCTGGGCGAAATGATGAACCTGCCGGGCGTTTTTATGGCCGATCCCGAGACCTGCGCTCGCATCGATGCTGCCAACCAGACGCCGTCCAAGCAGGTCGACGGCCATGCGCCGCTCGTTGCCGGCAAGGACCTCAATGCCTATGCCGCGGCGGGCATTATCGCCGACCACGAGTCGACGATTCCCGAGGAGGCGCTTGATAAGCTGTCCCGCGGCATGTATGTGATGCTGCGCGAGGGTACGTGTAGCCACGACCTGGCCAACTTGTCGCCGATGCTGCTGGAGAACCCCGCCCGCGCCCGTCGCTGCTGCTTCGCGACCGATGACCGCGCTCCTTCAGATGCGCTTTCGACCGGTATGATCGACAATGCCTGCCGCGCGGCTATCGAGGCCGGTATTGACCCCGTGGTTGCCATCTCTATGGCGTCCCTGTCCACGGCCGAGGCGTTTGGCCTGGACCACGGTTGCCGCGACCCGCACGAGCTGCGTGGCGCCATCGCCCCGGGCAAGCGTGCCGACCTGCTGGTGCTCAACGACCTGACGTTTGCCACGGCTCCGCATCGCGTGTATGCCGCCGGTGCTCTGGTGGCGCAGGACGGCACCTTTGTGGGCGAGATCGCACCCGAGATGGCCGAGGTTGCGGCCCTTGCCGATGAGCTGCGTGCTTCCGTTAAGCTGCCGAAGCTATCGCTCGACGTGTTCGACTATGCCTTTAAGCCGGGCGAGGCCGTGATCGACGTGGTACCGGGCAAGGCCATTACGGGCATGGTTCGTCCCGAGAATGCCGAGGGTCTGCGCCGCATTATGCTGATCGAGCGTCACGGCCGCGGCGTGTCGCTGCAGGCCGAGGGCGCCGATGGCGACGGTCCCGCCGGCATGGGGCTCGTCGGCAAGCATATCGGCCGCGGCTGGGTGCGCGGCTTTACCATCACGGGCGGTGCCATTGCCTCGACGATTGGCCACGATTCGCACAACGTGTGCGTGGTGGGCGACAACGCGGCCGATATGATGGCTGCCGTCGAGGCTGTTGGCCAGGGCGGCCACGTGCTAGTGCGCAACGGCGAGGTCGTGGCGCGCATTCCGCTAGCGCTTGGTGGCCTGATGAGCGAGGGCACGGCCGAGGATGTCGCAGCGCAGCACGACGACTTTATGGTCAAGGCGCGCGCTATGGGTATTGAGCCGCCGCTCGACCCCATCATGGGCATCATCTTCCTGCCCCTGCCGGTGATCCCGACGCTCCGCATCCGCCCCGAGGGCATGTTCGACGTCACGACCTTCACCTACGCCGACTAGTCATTGGGGACGTTCTTAAACGACTAGTCGTTGGGGACATTCTTTGGCGTGTCGGATGCTGCGGACGCGAACCGCCTGGCGTATGTGAGGCATCCGCCAGGCCCTTGTAACGTTTATGACTGCGGGGTCTTATTTGAGCTTCCTTTGGGTACGTTGGAATCGGATACACGTTCGATTCCAACAAGCCCGAAGGGAGCTTTTCTATGTTTAAACTGATTGCATCCGATATGGACGGCACGCTGCTTGACGAAAACGGCCAGGTGCCTCCCGAGACCTACGAACTGATTTTGGCGCTACGCGAGCATGGCGTGCATTTTGCCGCATCGTCAGGCCGCCGCTACGATCGCCTGTGCGAGTTCTTTGCGCCCGTTCGCGACAAGATGGACTTTGTCGCAGCTAACGGTGCCCAGGTCTACGCCGACGGCAAAATGGTAGACCGCGAGGTGTATTCGCACCTGGCGATTCGAAGGCTCGCCCAGGCCGTCGCGACGTTTCCCAATCTGCATCTTGCGCTTTTTGACCGAACCAAGTCCTTCCTGCTCGATGACGAGTGCAAGTTCGTGCGCGAGGTCGATAAGGACCTTCCCAATGCCGAGCGCATTTGGGAGCTGCCCGATCCCAGCGTAAATATCATCAAGGCGAGTATCTTTTGCGATGACGGTGCCGTTATGGACAGCGCCTACGTACTGCAGCGCGAACTTGGTCAGCTCTTTACTTTTGCGCCTTCGGGCAACGCGTGGATCGATGCCATGCAGCCCGGTGTGTCGAAGGCCTCGGGTATCGCACAGCTCGCGGAGCATTATAGCATTGGGCGCGACGAGGTTATGGCGTTTGGCGACTCGATGAACGATTACGAGATCATTCGCTTTGTCGGCACGGGCTGCGCGATGGAAAACGCGCGTCCTGCACTCAAGGCCGTTGCCGATCGCGTGGTGGGGCGCAACCGCGACCACGCCGTCCAGCAGGAACTTCGCCGTGTTCTGGAGAGCCTCGCCTAATCCGGCAGTTAGGGACGTTCCTTTTAATATGAGCAGGACATTGTC
>CAJJVE010000157.1:0-4419 GCA_905196265.1 uncultured Collinsella sp.
CGGATGGAGTTCCGCGGCGCCCAAGCCACACGCTAACAGCTTTAAGGAGTCAAAGCTGGTTTAGCCAAAGAAGCGCTTGATCTCAATCTCGGCGTTCTCCAGGCAGTCGGAGCCGTGGATCACGTTGGCGTTGACATCGACGGCAAAGTCGCCGCGGATGGTACCAGGAGCAGCCTCAAGCGGGTTGGTAGCGCCCATGAGGGTGCGCATCTTAGCAACAGCGGAGAGACCGGAAACGACCATCTTGACGACCGGACCGCTCGTCATAAAGTCGCAGAGACCGCCAAAGAAGGGCTTGTCGGCCAGATGGGCGTAGTGCTCCTCGACGGTAGCGCGCTCGAGCGTGGTCATCTCCATGCGCTCGATGACAAGGCCGCTGCGCTCGATGCGAGCAACAATCTCGCCGATCTTGCGGTCGCGCACGGCGTCGGGCTTAATCATGATGAAGGTCTTCTCGATAGCCATAAAAGTAGCCTTTCAAGTAGGTTCGCGCGTGCCCAAGTCCCATTCCGGCACCCGCCTGGACTGCATCGTAACAGAGTTTTAGCTGCAGTTAAACAAAAAGCTGTTTATTGAAACGTTGCAATTTATTAAAGCGCTCCATATGTGTCACTTCTGTTTCGAAGCCCGATTAGAGTACCATCCGACCGCCCATCAACCGCGCCGAACAGAGCAGGCGGTCGGTTGCCGCCCGCGAACGTATCCCCTTCACAACCTGCCCAAAGGTCCTACAGAAGTTCTCGACAAGCCCCTCCCCCATAGCAACAAAATACGGGCTCCCACATCAGCAGGCGCCCGTAAAGCGAAAACGATTTATCAATAAATGGACAATACGTCTTCAGCCAAACCTCTACTTTGCCCCGTGACCCATCTCGACGACCTTGGTTAGCGATCCAAACACACCTTCGTCGACCACGAGCTGCGCCTCGGCACGCTGCAGCTGCACGGCAACGGCGGCAGGGGCGGTGCCGCCCTCGGTCGTGCGCGCGGCGACAATCGACGGGATGTCGAGCGCCTCGGTAATGTCGTGCTCAAAGAGCGGGCTTGCCTCCTGGAACACCTCAAACGGCAGGTCCTCAAGATTGCAGCCGCGCTTCTCACACATCAGAACCAGATGCCCCACCACGGCATGTGCCTCGCGGAACGGCAGGCCACGCTTGGCCAGGTAATCGGCAACATCGGTAGCGGCAAGGTGCCCCACGCCGCACTCGCGCGCCATGGCATCCTCGTTGACGGTCCAAGTCGAAATCATTCCGGCCATAACCGACAGGCACTGCATGAGCGTATGGGCGGTATCGAGCGCGCCCTCCTTGTCCTCCTGCAAGTCCTTGTTATAAGCAAGCGGCAGGCCCTTCATGGTCACGAGCAGCTGCACCAGGTTGCCATACACACGGCCGCTCTTGCCGCGGATAAGCTCGGCAAAGTCGGGATTCTTCTTCTGGGGCATGATGGACGAGCCGGTGGAGTACGAGTCGGAAAGCGTGATAAAGCCAAATTCGGAGCTCGACCACAGCACGATCTCCTCGGAAAGACGCGACAGGTGCATCGCCATGACGGATCCGGCGTAATGCAGATCGAGCAGGAAATCACGGTCGGAAACCGCATCGAGCGAGTTGGGAATCACGCCCGCAAAGCCAAGTTCAGCAGCCGTCATCTGGCGATCGAGCGGATAGCTCGTACCGGCAAGCGCGGCAGCACCCAGCGGGCAGTTGTCGGCGGCATCAAAGGCGGCCTTCAGGCGCGTAAAGTCGCGCGCGAACATCCAGGAATACGCCAGCAGATGATGCGAGAGCAGCACGGGCTGAGCGTGCTGCATATGCGTGTAGCCCGGCAGAATCACCTTGTCGTACTTCTTGGCCGCATCCACCAGCACATGGCGCAGCTCAAGATTGGCCTCCATGAGCTCCTTGGCCAGCGCCTTGATGCCCAGGCGCGTATCGGTCGCCACCTGGTCGTTGCGCGAACGCCCAGTATGCAAGCGCTTGCCAGCCTCGCCGATGCGACGCGTCAGCTCGCTCTCGATGGACATATGAATGTCCTCATCGTTGATATCGAAGGTGAAGTTGCCGGCATCGATATCCTGTTCGATTCCGGTCAGGCCCTTGGCAATCGCCTGCTCGTCCTCGGCACTGATGATGCCCTGGGCGGCCAACATCTTGGCATGCGCCTTAGAGCCGGCGATATCCTGCTTATAGAGATGCTTGTCGACCGGCAGCGACGCGCCAAACTCCTGCGTGACCTCGGCCACGCCTGCCTCAAAACGACCGCCCCAAAGAGCCATGGAACCGTCCCCTTTCTCCAAATTCCAAAACAAGCGCCCAAAGCAATGCGCCATATCGCTAAAGCGATTTTTCAACCGCTAGTTTTACACATTCCCCACCGTGTGCAGAGCCATGTAGCTAATTTGCAAAGAAGTGACGCGCCATGCACTTGGCGCCCAACGTCTCCCTCCGGATGTTGCCCTGCGAACCATCGATCCAGGCCTTCAGGCTCATAGGGACGTCCTCGACCCTTGCAGCATCGAACTCGGGCGCGAGGGCAAGTAAAGCATGCGCGATAGCATTGAACATAATGGATACTCCTCATATATATAGGTATAGGCGCAGGGCCGCCAAATTGATAGAAGGAGCCCCGCCGGACAACCCCGGCGGGGCTCGGACTCAGCCGCAGACGCGGCATCATATATGCGGGCGGAACGTAGGGGCCACCGATGTTAAGAAGTGTCAGCAAGCATAACGAAAGGTAGGGACCCCGTGCGCCCGTTATGTATCACGCGGATGGGCCGCGCGGATACCAAGGGAAGGAAGCGCTAGGCCTGGGCGGCAGCAGAGCTGGGGCCCTGGACCTTTGCCCACGTCTTGAGCGACAGCGTATCGATCTCGATAAAGCCGGCGCTGGCCTTCTCGTCAAACGTGGTGTCGCGGTCGTAGGTAGCCAGGCCGTAGTCGTAGAGGCTGAAGGGACTCTTGCGGCCGACGACATGGCAGTTGCCCTTAAAGAACTTCAGGCGGACAGTGCCGGTCACGAACTTCTGGGTATCGGCCATAAAGGCATCGAGCGCGTTTTTGAGCGGGCTGTACCACTGGCCGTTGTACACGGCGGTGGCCCAATCCTGCTCGAGCTTGATCTTGGTCTTGAGCAGGT
Source organism: uncultured Collinsella sp. (assembly GCA_905196265.1). Taxonomy (GTDB): domain Bacteria; phylum Actinomycetota; class Coriobacteriia; order Coriobacteriales; family Coriobacteriaceae; genus Collinsella. The sequence goes on from CAJJVE010000157.1 coordinate 3,145, forward strand.
CGCCCTCGACGCAAATGTCCTCGAGTGCCTTGTGGGCGGTGATGAGCGTCAGGGCTCCGGGAACCTCATAGCACTCGCGGCTCTTGAGGCCCACCAGACGATCCTCAACCAGGTCGAGACGGCCAAAGCCGTTGTCGCCCGAAATCTTGTTGAGGGCGATGACGATCTCGGAGAGTTTCATCATCTTGCCGTCGACGGCGACGGGCTTGCCGGCCTCAAACTCAATCTCGATATACGTCGGGGTATCGGGCGTGTCCTCGGGATTCTTGGTCATAACCCAGGCGTCGTCGAGTGGCTCATTCCAGGGATCCTCCAGGTGGCCGCACTCAATGGCACGACCCCACAGGTTGTCGTCGATGGAATAGGGGTTGTCGTTGGCACCCTCGGGAACCGGCACGTTGTGGGCGTGAGCATAGGCGACCTCATCGGGACGGCACTTCAGATCCCACTCGCGAACCGGGGCGATAACCTTAAGCTCGGGGTCGAGGGCCTTGACGGCAGCCTCAAAACGAACCTGGTCGTTACCCTTGCCGGTGCAGCCGTGGGCGACGTAGGTCGCGCCAAACTCGTGAGCGACCTCGACGAGCTTCTTGGCGAGCAGCGGGCGGGAAAGAGCGGAGAGCAGTGGGTACTTGTTCTCGTACATGGAGTTTGCGGCGATGGCCTTAGTCAGGAACTCATCGGAGAACTCGTCGCGCAGGTCGAGCACCTGGCAATCGAGAACGCCCAGGTCGAGCGCCTTCTGCTTCTTGGCATCCAGGCCGGTCTCCTCCTGGCCCACGTTGCCGCAGACGCAAACGACATCGAGATTCTTCTCGTCCTGGAGCCACTTGACACATACGGATGTATCAAGACCACCGGAATATGCGAGAACGACTTTTTCCTTGCTCATGGCTGTTTCCTTTCGCCCTTGGTAGCTAATTAGAACATCGGTCAGTTGCAAGTCACTTTGAGGTCAAAAACCGTGCAATATCAGGTTATTCAGCAGAATGCATCACAGGCATGCCCTAGAAACATGCGGCTATGTCGTGCTTAAACCCAACGACCTCAAAATGACTCTGTTGAGGCATTGCGCCCCATGCGGACAGAGACGATTGTTATCGTCGTCGGGAAATTGCGCGCTGGCGTCGGATGGCATTGTCTGCAGTGGTGATGATCTTTACGAACTGCATCTGCCTCTCCTCTCACGTATCGCCGGGCGCAATTCAAATATCGCAAACGGTACCTTTTCCTCGGTAAACGGCTCTTTTGCCGTCTCCGTTTTCGATGTTCGCT